>JAICJP010000044.1 GCA_025928375.1 Candidatus Sulfotelmatobacter sp. | reverse complement strand
GGCGGGCGATCATGGGCATCTTTCGCGACATCCGCGAGCGGGTCGAAGCCCAGGCGATTCTGCGACGGAGCGAGGAGCGCTTCGGGTACCTCATGCAGAATCTTTCGGACGTGATCACCGTCGTGGCAGTGGACGGAACCATGCTTTACCACAGTCCGTCCATCGAACGCGTGGCCGGATACAAGCCTTCGGAACTGTTGGGCCAGAACTTTCTCTCGTTCGTTCATCCCGATGACCGCTTAGCGGTAAGGGCAGCGCTGGAGAGGGTCACGCTGAAGGTGGGAAGCGCGGCTCCGCCTGAGTTTCGCTTCTGCCGCAAAGACCACACCTGGGTCTGGCTGGAATCGGTGGGAAACAATCTGCTCAACGATGTTGCGGTGGGAGGAATTGTGGTGACCTCTCGAGATGTCACCACGCGGCGCGGCCTGGAGGAGCAGGTTCGGCAATCGCAGAAGATGGAAGCTGTGGGGCGGCTGGCGGGAGGCATCGCTCACGACTTCAATAACTTGCTCATGGTCATTCAGGGATACGCCGAGATCGTGCGCCAGGAAGAGAGCGTCACTCCCGAGATCCGCAAGAACGTCGACACGATCGTGCGGGCCTCGACGAGCGCGGCCAGCCTTACACGGCAGTTGCTTTCGTTCAGCCGCAAGCACCAGTTCACGCCCCAGGTGCTCGATGTCAATTCGCTGGTCGATCAGATGAGCGAGATGCTGCTGGGAGTTCTGCGCGAAGAGATGGACCTGGTCGTGAATCTTGATCCTCATGCGGGTTGCATCAGCGCCGATCCCGGACAGATTGAACAGGTCATCATGAACCTGGTGGTGAATGCGCGCGATGCCATGCCCAAAGGCGGCAAACTGACGCTCGAAACGGTGCACATTGGCAGGGAAAAGGCTCGTCTGGGACGCTCCTCCGGGCTGCCAGCGGGTGATTACGTGATGCTGGCGGTCAGCGATACGGGAATCGGCATGGACGCCGAGACTCAAAGCAGGATCTTCGAGCCGTTCTTCACCACCAAGAGCAAAGAGGAAGGGACCGGTCTCGGGCTGTCGGTGTTGTACAACATCGTGCGCGCGTCAGGCGGGCACGTTCGCGTGAGCAGCGAGTTGGGGCGCGGTTCCACCTTCCGCATCTATTTCCCCCGGGTTTCTGCGCCCGCGAAGCTCGGCCTGCCCGAACTCTCGCTGGAACCGGCGCATCCTGGCAAGGAAACCATTGTGGTGGCAGAAGACCAGCCTGACCTGCGCTGGATGATCTGCCAGTTCCTGCAGGGGCTCGGGTATTCGGTGTTGGAGGCGACGGACGGCCGTGACGCGGTTGCGCTCGCAGAACACTATACCGGCAGAATCGATCTGCTGCTTACGGATGTGGTGATGCCGCATATTCGGGGGTCGGAGGTCGCGCGCCGAATGCTGACGCGCCGTCCCGAGATGCAGGTTCTTTTCATGTCGGGTTACACCGAGGGAGAAATTGGTTCGCTGCCGGGCAATGGCGAGGAAGCGCAAGTCCTGCAAAAGCCCTTCGAATTGCATGTGCTGGCTAACCGAATCAGGGAAGTGCTTGAGGCGCGTAGCCGACGGTGAGCAGTAGTCAGTTCTCAGCTGTCGCAAGGAGAACTGAGAGAGAACCTCTCACCTCTTCCCGAAAGCACTCGCGGTGAGGTAGACCGCTACCAGCCCCAAGACCAGCACTGCTCCTTCCACGCGCGTGGACCAGGCGTGCAAAGTGTCAAATTGCACGCGGGCGGGATCGTTCAACGGAACTGCGGCAAAATCGCTGACCGTTGCGCGCAACGTGTCCATGTGGGGAATGATCCAGTACTGAGAGAATAGCGTGAGCGCCAGCATGACGACGATGAGCACATGCCTGCCGGCAAACAGGTGCGGCGAGCCCTGGGTGACGCGGTTGTAGAGCAGGGAAGAGATCAGGAAGACGATACCCGAGAAGACGGCGAGCCAGTGCAGTTTGCCGAGCGCTCTACCCACCACGTTGCCGGCGAGATGCGTATTGGGGAGAACCTGGAACGCAGTCGGCGCGAGCACGAACGCGAAGAAGACCAGCCCGCCAATCCAGACCACCAGGGACAGCAGCATGAGAAAGCGCAGGAAGGGCATCACGAGAGAATTATAAGCTCGTGTGATCCAGGGAGATCACCATAGAGCACAGAGGAACGGCTTCTAGACCGGCACGGCCACGTTCTCGATGATGTCTTTGAGGACCTGATCAGACTGCTCTGACTTCTTCAGAGTCGAGGCGTAGAGGCCGTTCACGACGATGCGGTGCGCGAACACCGGAACCACCAGCGGCTTGATGTCTTCGGGGGTGCAGAAAGTCCGGCCTTCGAGGAACGCCATGGCTTGCGCGGCGCGATAGAGAGCCTGCGAGCCGCGCGGCGAAACGCCCAGCGACAGGAACTCGGATTCGCGGGTGCGGCGCACGATTTCAAGCGCGTAGTTCACCAGCGAATCATCCACGCGCACTTTCTTTACCGCTTGCTGCATTTCCAGAACCTCCGCGCCGGTGAGGATGGGGCGCAGTTCGTCCAGATGTGCCACACCTGCTTCGGAGCGCAGAATCTGGCGCTCGGCCTGGGCGTCGGGATATCCCATGCGGACACGCATCAGGAAACGGTCCAGTTGCGATTCGGGCAGGGGATAGGTTCCGTGATGTTCGACCGGGTTCTGGGTTGCGATTACCAGAAAAGGCTGCGGCAGTTCGTAGGAGTGGGCGTCAACCGTGACCTGGCCTTCGTTCATGGCCTCCAGCAGCGCAGATTGCGTCTTCGGCGTGGTGCGGTTGATTTCGTCCGCCAGCAGCACGTTGGTGAATACCGGGCCGCGCTTGAACTCAAATTCCTGCTCGGCGGCTGAATAAACGGAAATCCCAAGAACATCGGAGGGCAGCATGTCGCTGGTGAACTGCACGCGTTGAAACGTGCAGTCGATGGCGCGGGCCAGCGCCTGTCCGAGAGTGGTTTTGCCCACGCCCGGAACGCCTTCAATAAGCAGGTGTCCGCGGGCAAAAATGCTTACTACCGCGAGGCGGACAACATCGTCTTTGCCGCGAATCACGCGGCGCAGAGCTTTTTCCAGTTCGGCGGCTTTCTGGGACACGGCAACGGCGGTTTCGGGAGACATCCCTTCGATTCTACTAGGCGGCGGCGCGTTGGATGGAGTTACGGGAGTCACAGGATCAGCTTCTAGCTTTTAGCTCTTAGCTATTACCTTCTACTTCTCACGATTTGGGCTCTAGCTGTCCATCCGCGGTTTCGGGCCCTTGGAGTGAAGAACGATCGGCTCTCTCCCTTTTGCGTACATCCTCAGCGAGAGGACTACCGTCGCAATCAGAAGCTAGAAGCTTCTTTTACTGAGTAAACTCCGCCGGCCTTCCCGTCAGGCGCTCGATTCTTTTCGCGATCGGAGGATGCGTGGAGAACAGGTTGGCAAACATGCCTGCGCTCACTCCCAGGAACGGCTGAATGATAAACAAATGTGCCGTCGATGGTGTCGCTTGCAGTGGCAAGCGGCGCGAGTAGGTGTCGAGTTTCTGCAAAGCGCTCGCCAAGGCGTAAGGATTGCCGGTGAAGTGCGCTCCGGTGGCATCGGCCTGATATTCGCGGGAGCGCGAGACGGCCAACTGGATCAGGCTGGCGGCAATGGGTGCGACGATCAGCATGAAGAGCGCGGCTAGTCCTCCACCGCGATTGTCGCGGTCGTTGCGTTCGTATCCGCCGAAGATCATGGCCCAGCGTCCCATGCTGGCTAGCATGGTGATGGCGCCGGCAATCGTCGCAGCTACGGAACTGATCAAAATGTCGCGGTTGTTGACGTGTCCGAGTTCGTGGGCCAGAACGCCTTCGAGCTCTTCGTCGTTGAGCAACTGCAAAATTCCGTGCGTGACGGCAACCGAGGCGTGGGCCGGATTGCGTCCGGTGGCGAATGCGTTCGGCGACTCCGTCGGGATCAGGTACATTTTCGGCATCGGAATGCCGATCTTCTGGGTCAAGCGTTCGACAGCTGCGTAGGCACGCGGGAGTTCTTCGCGGGTGATGGGCTTGGCTCGATACATCGCCAGCGCGATTTTGTCGGAATAAAAGTAGGAGACGAAGTTCATGACGGCGGCAAACGCCAGCGCCAGGAACATTCCATTTTGGCCGCCGAAATAGCGGCCGAAGAACATCAGCAGCAAGGTGAGGGCGGTCAGCAGGAACGCGGTCTTGAAAGTGTTTCCCATAGTTTTGGTCTAGCTACTCATTGGATGATACGTGGAAGGGGTTGATGCAGGTTCCTGTTTTGTGGCGGGAAGTTTGGGTCAGAGCGAACTGGATTACGCGTGGCAGCCCTTTAAAGCTTTGAAACGAGAGTAGTTACTGATTCGAGCCGCGTGGGGACAGCTCTCACCAGGCTGTGCCTACGCGGCTCTATGCTTTTTGGCTTTCTCGTTTCAGGGCGCGCTGCAAGGTTTGGTCCAGAGCGGCTTTAGTTTTCTCGTATTCCTGTTGGCTGATTCGGCCCTGTTTGTGTTCGACTTCCAATTCGAACAGTTCTTCTTTTAAGCCTTCCAGCAACATGGTCCGCGGACGCGCAGGCTCCGCTGCGATCTGTGCCGCCGGACGACTGACGCGGGATTCGCGCGCGGCCGTTACCGGGGCCGGCTCATAAATGTCGTCTTCTTCGACGGTCGACAGGGGTTTGCCTTTGGCGCGAGCGGCGGCGCGATTGGCGGACTGTTGCCGCGAGGCAATGAAGAATCCGCCGACCAGAAGAACGGCGGCAATGCCTCCGAGAATCCACCACTGATATTGCCGCAGGGGCGGAGGAGCATCGATAGGCGGGCCCAGGCCGCCGCCAGGACGATTCGCGCCCGCTTGTGGTTGCGCGCCGCCCTGGCCATTCTCGTCGGAGGGAGCGGCCAGCGTTCCTTCACCCGAGAGCTTGAACGCCAGAGGCTGACCAAGTCCCGCATTAGAGGCGACCTCTACATTGGCGTCAGGCTGTCCGGGGAAGTTCGTCAGGTTGTAGCCGGCGCCCTGAGCCGGTTCGAAGTTCATCGATTTCGGCGCAATGGCAACGAAATGTTGCAGCGGATAAACGCTCTTGGGATCGATGTTCATGCTGCCCGTGTAGGGCACCGTATAGACAACATTGAAGCGCGTCTCCCCGGGGCGCAGCGGAAACAGGAACGAATATTTGTTCTTGGACTTCTCGCCTTCGGGAACGGGAGCCGACTTTACCGGCTGGCCTCCGGCGGTCATGGCCTGACCTTCGTTGACGGTGGCGCCCTCGGGCACGTAGAACTCGAGGTTGTGCTCATTCATCTGGGTGCGAGGAGGCTTGGAATTGTTCTGGACTGCGAAGGTGCGTTCAATCTGTAGCTGCCCCTGCTGGGCCTGGAATCGCATGATGTCGGCCACGACCTCGATGCCTTCAACGCTCTTGCTGACGTCGTAGACTTCAACTTCGACCGACGTGGTTCCCGGAGGAGCCATGCGGTGATAGGTGACCTCCTGGTGGATGACGCGAACCAGGTGTGGGCCCTGCTGATCGAGCTTGAACGAGAAGTTGCCTTTGGAGTCGGCCTTGGTGCGTCCGGCTTCTTCCATTCCGTTGCCGAGGGTGATGAGGACGACTTCGTCTCCGGCGCCGGGCTTGCCGGTGGTGGCGTTCTTTACAACTCCAGTAAGGGTCTGAGCAGAGGCTGCCGCGGCGAGGAGCAGGACGGCGAGCAAGGGAGCGATATGGGCTGTGCGGAATGCCTTCGGCTGCGCAAGTGCTTGCGTGCGTGAAGCAGTTGCTCCACTCAGGATGGGACGGTGAGATTGATTCATGATCTCGCTTTTCTTGGCGCGGGAATGGCGCCGGATTCCAATCGTGCGATTTCGGCCAGAAGCCCGGCCGCTTCGTCCTGCAGGTTGGCTTTGAGCGACTGGTAATCGGCGTCAGGGACTTTGCCGGCGCGGTATTCAAAGTTCAAGTCGCGCAGGTTTTCGTAGACCACATCTTTGCGTTCGCGGAGATAGGAGGCGCGCGTCTTTTCGGGGCCGAGATACAGCTCGCCGGGCAGATAGAAAATATAGAAGAGTGAAGCGGCCGTGATCAGGGCCGCGCAGACTATTGCGAGAATCATAAATCGGTCTCCTCGTCGGCTTGCCTGCGGAACCTGTCGAAATCCGGGTTTGCCATAGGTGGTCCTCCGATTAGCGCGGGAGAAGGGCGATTTTTCCAGGCGCGCACTACGAAGATCACCAACACGGTCCCGACGGCGAACGCGATAAAGGGGAAAATCCAGGCGGCGCGGTCGAAGCCTTTGGTGGTCGGAGCAGCCAGCACGGTGGGCCCGTATTTTTGCACGAACGCCTGCTGGACGAGGCTGTCGCTGTCTCCGCGAGAGACTGCGGCCATGAGTTCATTGCGCATGCCGTCTGAGTCGGGGCATCCCACGTGATTGCATTCGAGCAGGATTTGGCCGCAGGAGCATATGCACATCAACTGGTGGCCGATTTCGTTGAAGCGCGTGGAAGGATCCGAGGCGCCGGAGAAAATGAAGATGGCCAGCGACAGCAGGACGGCTTGCAACGCGCGGCGGGGAATGGTTTTCGAGAATGTCATTATGGCTTTGCCTTCGTTGCCGGGACAGGCTGAGAGGCTGTCCCTAGGTGAAGCATTAATCTCCTGCGACCGGGGCTGCGTGTTCCATCATTCTTGGGACTCGGACGGTTACGGGTACCGGAGCGTTTTCTACGAGGGCCAATCCCGTGCCGATGATCATGACCCAGGCGCCGATCCAGATCCAGATCACCATGGGATTCAGGTGCGCCTTGATGACCGGTTGGCCTTTGTCGTTCTGGCCTTCGTATACCAGGTAGAGGTCTTCCTTAAAGCCCTGATCGATATCCGGCTTGGTGGAGGCCTGCTGGCTTGCCTTGTAAAAGATGCGCTGCGGAGTCATCGTGCGGACCAGTTGTCCGTTCTGGTAGACATCCATGAGCGCCCACTCGGTTTCCTGATTCGCGTTGTCGTCCTGGGTGTAGGAGCGGCAGACCAGGTCGTAGCTGCCGATCTGCATGTGGTCGCCATAACCGAGTTCGGCTTCTTTGTCCTGGTTCAGGGCTGACCCGGAGAATCCGATCATCACCAGCACCACGCCAAAGTGCACGATGTATCCGCCGTAGCGGCGTGTATTGCGATGCGTGAGCTGGACCATGGAGGCGAACATGCCCTGACCTGTCTTCTCGGCAATGACGCGACCGCCGCGATAGAACTCGCTGCCCACCGTAAAAGCAACGAGAACGGACAGCACAATGGTCATCAGCGAATAGAAGTAGCTGACGTCATGCCACGGCTTGAGGCCAAAGATCGATCCCCAGCTTGTGGGGGTGAGCATCACAAACAAGCCGACGATGAGGGCTGCTACGCAAGGCCAGGTGAAATTGCGCTTGAGGCTTTCGAAAGAAGTCTTACGCCAGGCCAGCAGCGGGCCCAGCGCGGTCAACAGCAGGAGGATCAACGCGACTGGAATCGCGACCCGGTTATAGAACGGGGCTCCGACGGTGACTTTGTTGCCCTGCACGAGTTCGGAAATTTTCGGGAACCAGGTTCCCCAGAGAACGTCGAGCGTCAACAGCAAGAACAGAAGATTGTTGAACAGGAAACTGGACTCGCGCGAGATCATGCCTTCGAGCTTGTTCTCGCTGCGCAGGTGCTTGTGGTTCAGGACGAAGAAGAAAATGAAAACCGCGAAGGTGATGCCGAGGAACCAGGCGAACCAACTTCCGATCGAGGATTGCGCGAAGGCGTGGACGGAGCTAATGATGCCGCTGCGGGTAAGGAATGTGCCCAGGATGGCCAGCCAGAAGCAGGCGAAGACAAGCCACATGTTCCAGACCTTCAGCATGCCGCGCTTCTCCTGCATCATGACCGAATGCAGGAAGGCCGTGCCCACAAGCCAAGGCATCAGCGAGGCGTTTTCTACGGGATCCCATCCCCAGTAGCCGCCCCAGCCCAGGACCGAGTAAGCCCAGTGCGATCCCAGGAAAATGCCGCAGGTGAGGAAGCCCCAGGTAACCATGGTCCAGCGGCGGGTGATGTGAATCCATTTTTCGCCCGGGTACTTCATGATCAGCGCGCCGAGGGCGAATGCGAAGGGAACGGTGAAGCCGACGTATCCCAGATACAGCATGGGAGGATGGATGACCATCTCCGGATATTGCAGGAGCGGATTTAGCCCGCTGCCGTCGGGGCGAAGCGGTCCTTCCAGCAGGCCGAACGGATTGGCCGCGAAGTTTACCAGCGCAAGAAAGAAGATCTGGACTCCGGCGACGACTACTGACGCATAGGCGAACAGACGGGGATCCGTCTTGTACCGGAGGCGGAGCACGAAGGCGTACGCGGAGAGCAGCAAACACCAGAACAGAATTGAGCCTTCTTGTCCTGACCAGAGAGTGGCGAACTTGTAGGGAGTGGGGAGATCGCGGTTGCTGTGATGAAAGATGTAAGCAATGGTGAAATCGTCACGGAAAGCGGACACCACCAACGCAACTGCCGCGAGGAAAACTGCCCCAAAAACGACGATGCCGGCGCGGCGCGCAGTTTCTGACAGGCGCTGCGAACTGGGTTCGTCAG
This sequence comes from Candidatus Sulfotelmatobacter sp., assembly GCA_025928375.1. Classification (GTDB taxonomy): domain Bacteria; phylum Acidobacteriota; class Terriglobia; order Terriglobales; family Acidobacteriaceae; genus Sulfotelmatobacter. Next base: position 10,772 of record JAICJP010000044.1, on the reverse strand, counting down.
GAGAGAGAAGCGCTAGCAGCCCTGCGCCAAAGCAGTAGACGCTCAACGCAAAAGCGAGGAGCAAGGCAAAGTTACCTAGGAATGCCATGTTTGGGGGTCCCCAAGGTATTTTTTCAGAAACTGAGTAGGACGGCAACCTGAGATGAACTTGAGGCTTGTATCGGGAGTACAACGTCAGGAATCTGGACGATCAAAGCGGAGGGTGGCCGAACACAAGCTGCGTAAACGTTTCCGCCGCGGGACGGCGGCCGGGGCTCGGCCGCCAGGCGGATCGGAGATCAGGCGCTCTGCTGGTGATAGCGCTGGCGAACCTCGCGTTCGGCAGCGAGCCAGTCTTCGTTTTCGTGGCCAGGTTCAAATCCACGACGTTCGGCCATCTCGTACGCCAGACGGCGAACCTCGTCTTCTAGATTGATGGGCAGAACATTGGAGCGGCTATCGCTCTTAACGATGGAAGGCTTACGCAGCGATTTCTGGGGCTCGGCTGCGATCGTTTCGGTGACATCGGTGGCGACGGAAGCGGGAGCGGCCTGCACGGCGGCAACTGTCGCTTCGCCATTTTGCTTTCTGGGACCTCTGGGTTTTGCCATGGTGGTGTACTCCTTACAAACTCCTAAATTTAGGAAAGATTGGATTGGGTTATGAAGGAACAACATCGCGGTCGCCCCTTGCGGATAATAGTTACGAGTGGATCGAGATTACTCCTAACTATATCGCCATTCGACCTGTGGATGGGGCCCATGGGCTATAAAAAATTTCGATGAACAGGGGCGGGAATCTGGGATGGAATTCGGCAGTGTGGCGGCACGCAATAGAGGTGCTCACAAAGTATGTAGAAGCCTTGCGACGAGGCGATGAGGGAAGATTCCGTCCGGCGGCCCTTTGTTATAATTGCAATCTCGCGCGATGGCGCTATCGTCTAGGGGTTAGGACGGAAGATTCTCAATCTTCAAACCCGGGTTCGATTCCCGGTAGCGCTACCAAGTTCTAAGCTGCTCCGATCAAACTTTCCAGCCTGAACGCATTTCCCATATCTGCGTATTGGTGTTCTTCGATTTCAAGCCTTCGCTGAATTTGGGGAGGCTAAACCGCGCCCAGTGTGGTTCACCCACTGCAATTCGTCCAGTGCAGCGCCTTTCGCATTGAAAGGACATGTAGATTCAGATTCTGAACCCTTGGACTCTGTCCTCATCGTTCCGGAGGATTAGGCGACTCGTTCTTGCATTCCCGGACCCGAGCCGGAATCTCCCGCCTGAATCTCTGTCGTCTTTCGTCGGCAGCGTACCGTTTGGGATATCTCCGTTCTCAAAACTGCTAAGGCGAATGCAATTGTCAGATCGGCTCGTCCTCCACTGCGCACAGCACAGTAACTGCGGCGAGCAGACAGACCCATACGCGATGCTTCCTTCGGCCTGACTGCGAATGTGATCTGGATCACAAGAGGATACGACGAGGATCACAGAATCTTGTAGTCCCCGCATAGAGGATATGTGCATGTAGAGGTCAACAATGCTCTCCATTACTTCCCAATACGCATTGCGAGCCCTTTCCCATCTGGCCCGACAGAACGATGGAGCCGTTCTCGGCCGGGACCTCGCCCAGTCAGTCGAAATTCCAGCGAACTACTTAACCAAAATCTTGCTGGTTTTGCGAAATGCCGGGCTTGTGGATACAACACGCGGTGCAGGCGGAGGATATCGACTTGGAAGGCCCGCGAATGAGATCCGCTTGATCGATGTGGTTGAACTTTTTGAGGAAATTTCCCGAGCGAAACCATCGTGCTTCCTGGGCCGCACGCGAGCCTGCTCCGATACCCAGCCCTGTACGGCACATAGCACTTGGAAAGGGCTGCAGGCGTCCTATTCGGGATTTCTCGTTTCCACCCCGCTATCGGCGATTGCTGGAACTGCGGGAGATATCTGGACGAGTTCTGAACCGGGCACATTAGACACCAACCATCACCGACCTTGAAGGACCTACCAAACTGGAGGCTGAGAGTAATGACCGTTGCAATCGATAAGACTGTCCGGGAATTAGCGCTGGAAAACCCCGCTTCAACGAGAGTATTTGAAAGTTTCGGCATCGACTACTGCTGCGGTGGCAGTCGCTCATTGAGTGAGGCTTGCCGGAGTGCAAACCTGAGCATCGATGAGGTGCTGGAGTCACTTGCCAAAGCCGACGAAGCCGATCTTGCCAGGCATGAACAGCGAGACTGGCAAACCGAACCGCTGGCGGCTCTGATTGAGCACATCCAAAGCACGCATCACAAATACACTCGGCAAGAGATTGCCCGCCTGGGGCCACTTTTCGAGAAGGTCTGCTCCGTTCACGGCGGAGATCATCCCGAACTTCTGGAAATTCGCGAGGTATTCCGAAATCTGGCTCAGGAATTGAGCGCGCACATGATGAAGGAAGAGATGGTTCTTTTTCCCTATATTGCCCGGATGGAGGCGGCTGCTGCGAAAAAGGAAACGATCGCACGTGCGCCGTTCGGTTCTGTCCGAAACCCGGTTTCGATGATGGAGCACGAACATGATTCCGCAGGGAATGCATTGCGGGCGATGAGACAGAAAAGCAACGGCTACTCTGCACCGGCCGGCGCCTGCGTCAGCTATCAAACGCTGTACAGAGCACTCGCCACTTTCGAAGCCGATCTTCATCAGCATATCCATCTGGAAAACAACATCTTGTTCTTGCGCGCGGTTGCAATGGAAAAAGCGCGCTAGGCGTACCTCATTTGACTGGAACTCAGAGGAGAGAGAATTCATGCCATACCGGAAGCTGTGGATCACATTCGGAATCATCATGCTGGTTTCATTCGCCGTACTTGGAGGCGTCGGCTACAAGGCGATTAACAATGGGCCGCCAATTCCAGCGAAAGTCGTTACCAGCGACGGACGGCTCTTGTTCACTGGCGAGATGATTCGCGACGGCCAGAATGTCTGGCAATCGACCGGGGGTCAGGAAATCGGCACAATCTGGGGGCATGGAGCGTATGTCGCCCCTGATTGGAGTGCGGACTACCTTCATCGGCAGTCAGAAATTGTGCTGAATCGGTGGGCGAGTCAGCAAGGGTTTTCGGATTATCACTCCATGCCGGCCGAGTCACGGGCGGCGCTCCAGGGCCGATTGACCGAATTGACGCGGCAGAATACCTATGATGCTGGCAGCGATGCCATCGTGATCGACGGCGATCGCGCAGCAGCGTTTGAGGAACTGGCGCGCTATTACGCGGATGTATATGGCAATGGCCGCGACGCATATGCCATTCCTGCAGGGGCGTTGAGTGACCTGGTAAAACAGCGCCAGATGGCCACATTCTTCTGGTGGACCGCATGGGCGGCGAGTACCAACCGGCCGGGCCAGGATGTCACGTATACGCAGAACTGGCCGCATGAAGAGTTGGTCGGTAACCGTCCGACCGGCGGAACGATTGTCTGGAGCGTGATCAGTTTCGTCCTTCTGCTGGCCGGAATTGGCGGAATGGTCTGGTATTTCGGTTCCCAGGAACATCGGTCGTCTCCGGATCCCATGCCCAGACGCGATCCTTTGCTGGGATTGCAGCCAACACCATCGCAGAAAGCAACGGTGAAGTATTTCTTCGTGGTGGCGGCGCTTTGGGTAGTTCAGGTCGCATTGGGGGCCATCGCGGCGCACTACGGTGTGGAAGGCAGCGGCTTCTACGGCATTCCTCTAGACAAGTGGCTGCCGTACTCAGTCGCGCGCACGTGGCATCTGCAGATCGGCATCTTCTGGATCGCTACTTCGTGGCTGGCCACTGGGCTTTACATCGTGCCCGCTGTCAGCGGCGTAGAACCTAAGGGACAGCGGCTTGGAGTCAACGCGCTTTTTGTCGCGGTGGTGGCCGTGGTGGTTGGCTCACTGGCCGGCGAGTGGCTGGGCATCCAGCAAAAACTCGGGAACCTGTGGTTCTGGTTCGGTTCACAAGGTTATGAATACGTCGACCTGGGCCGTGTCTGGCAGATCCTGCTGTTCGTCGGCCTTACGTTCTGGTTATGGCTGATGTGGCGCGGATTGAAGCCTGCGCTGGTGCGCCGCGACGAGAATTACTCGCTGCTGATGTTGTTTCTGATCTCCAGCATCGCAATTCCTCTCTTCTATGCAGCCGGATTGATGTACGGAAAACGCTCTCCACTGATCACGGCGGAGTATTGGCGCTGGTGGGTTGTGCACCTCTGGGTCGAAGGATTTTTCGAAGTCTTCGCCACCGTGGTCATTGCATTCCTGCTGACCAGGCTCAAACTGCTCTCGATTGCGACGGCGACGCGAGGTGTTCTTTTTTCGACTGTGATTTATCTCTCTGGAGGCATCATCGGAACTTTTCATCACCTGTACTTCACGGGAACACCGAATTCAGTACTAGCGCTTGGAGCAATATTCAGTGCGCTCGAAGTTGTGCCACTGGTTCTTATCGGCTTCGAGGCCTGGGAGAACATTCGCTTGTCCCGGGGAACGGCTGACAATCCCTGGATCAGCGCCTATAAGTGGCCGATCTACTTCTTCGTGGCCGTGGCTTTCTGGAATTTCGTGGGCGCGGGTCTGTTCGGTTTCATGATTAACCCTCCCGTGGCTCTTTACTATGTTCAGGGCTTGAATCTCACTCCAGTGCACGGGCACACCGCACTGTTCGGGGTGTACGGCATGCTGGGATTGGGGTTGATGCTGTTCTGCCTGCGAGCTCTGCGCCCAGGGCTGATGTGGAAAGATCGTCCCCTGGCGATTGCTTTCTGGTCCATTAACATTGGGCTCGCAACCATGGTTCTGCTGAGCACGCTGCCCATTGGTCTGGCGCAAGCTTGGGCCTCGGTCGAGGTTGGCACCTGGTACGCGCGATCCTCCGAATTCCTTCACACCCCGATGTTGACTCGACTGCGGTGGATGCGAATGTTCGGCGACACGCTCTTCGCGTTTGGAGCAGTGGTGCTGGGATGGTTTGTTCTCGGACTGATTACGGGCCATTCTTTCGATCGAGGAGCGAGGGTGATCGAAGAAGGAGAATACACTCCGCACCAGCGGGAGTTCGTGCATCAGGGTGACTGACGATTGGGGCATGACTGCCCAACCCCAAAATCGCGATAGACGACGCGTTCTTATAAGCCCGGGGGATCAATAAACCCGGTAAACGGTTCGTCTATCCCCTTGTTCGTCCGCCTGACCTAGTGTGCGATGTTCTTCTCAATGCGGCGGTCGGGGATCAGCCACATCACCGCCACGAGTACATAGCAGGCACCCGCAATCCATGGCTTGATGAAGGCCAACGGAATCGCTGCCGCATACACAAGAACCGAGACCGTACCCTTCCTATCGCTTCCAATAGAAGCGGCCAAAGTTGAATCCCGTCCATGAAGGTGAAGGAGACACTTGGTCAGGATGAAATACGCCACCCCAGCCATCAGCAGAACCATGCCGTACACGGCAACGGGCCACGCCTGGAAATGATTCTCGTCCATCCATGCGGTGGTGAAGGGAACGATGGAGAGCCAGAACAACAGGTGCAGGTTCGCCCAGAGCGTCACGCCGCTAACGCGTTGCGTAGCGTGGAGAAGATGATGATGGTTGTTCCAATAGATCGCGATGTAAACGAAGCTGAGCGTGTAACTCAGGAAAAGTGGCACCACTGGACGCAGTGCCTGGACGCTTGCCCCATGGGGAGGCTTCATTTCCAGCACCATGATGGTGATGATTACAGCCAGAACTCCGTCACTGAACGCCTCGAGGCGGCTCTTATTCATACCGGACCGTAGGGATTGCGGGTCAATGGATTGGCAGATTGCGTGGAACAAACCTATACCGCAACCAGAACTCCTGTCCACGTAAGGGTGGTTCGGGGCATGAATGTTTCCTCTGCAGAACCTGCGCAATGATTCCCGGCCAACATCTGCATGTTAGTAACCGCGAGTAACCACCACTGTAGTGTGCTGTCGAATGGTGAATCAGTCATCCCCAATATAGACCTGAGTAACGTGGACTGATGACCGAGGCGTGCCTACCATCTATGGAAACAACATTGTGCGCAGGCGAAGAGGGTCGCTCCGGTGCGCGGGAAGACGAGAGTTTGCAGTGGTTCGAGGAAGCCCCTGCAGGCTGGGTTCGGGCAAGACGGTCTTATGAATCTGGGGAAAAATCGGGGATTTTCGCTGCTGGAGTTGATGATCACGCTGGCCATCGGCCTGGTGATGGCGGGTGTGACCGTCTTGGCATTGATGCCGATGTACAAGCAGAACAAGGTGGATGCGGCGTACGACACGACGCTCTCGGTGATCCGAACCTATCGCAGCCAGGCCATCACCCAAAGCAAGCGCTACATCATCACCTTCACTGCGCCGGGGACGATCGAAGTGCAGTACTGGGGAGTGGGCGTTCCGGTCTCACCGGCGCCGGTCACCGTGGCAACGTACCAGATACCCACGGATATTCAGTTTGCGGTGCAGGCAGGATTCCCAGCCAGCGCGCCGGATGGATTCGGCGGCGGCGGAACGGCCATTGATTTCGATCAGGGCATGGGGCTGGGCAGCCAGAACTACATCATGTTCATGCCCGATGGGTCTTCGCAAGACACGCTGGGCAATTACAACAGCGGCGTGGTGTACCTGACGCGGCCGGGAGATCTCTACAGTTCGCGGGCCGTCTCGGTATTTGGGACCACGGGGCGGGTACGCGGCTGGCGGCTCTACAACCAGGCGGGACCGAAATGGGTGCAGCAATGATGCCTGCCGGAAAAGCCGGAACCGAGCGCGGCTTCACGATCATAGAAGTGATGATCGCGATCGTGATTTTGAGCATCGGGATTCTCACCGTGGTGGCGGGGTTTGCCACGGCCCTGGCGAGCACGCAAAATGCGCAGCAGAACCTGATCGCGAGACAAAAAGCGCTGGAGGCTCTGGAGAGCATTTTCACAGCGCGCAACACGCAGCAAATCACATTTTCGCAAATTGCAAACCTGGGCGCGGGCGGGATCTTCGCCGGCGGAGCGCAGCCGCTGTGGAGTGCGGGCAATGACGGCCTGGTAAATACGGCCGACGATCTTCCTTTCCCGGCGCAAGGGGTATGCCCGGCGGGGCCGGAGTGCATTACGCTGCCCGGTTCGGACGGAATCCTGGGTACGGCTGACGATTCTCCAATGAGTCTGGGAAACTTCACGCGCCAGATCCAAATCAGTCAGGTCCTGCAGGCGGACGGCTCGGTGAACCCGAATCTGAAACAAGTGATCGTGACCGTCAGCTACGTCACTACCTCCAATATTCCCCGCAGTTACAGCGTGACGGCGTTGATCTCGGCTTATCGCTAAGGGACGGCAGCAATTATGGAAAGAACGGCAAGAAATCGAAGAAGAGGATTCACCCTCATTGAGTTGCTGGTGGCCATGGCGCTGGGGCTGCTGGTCGTGGGGGCGATGGCCAGCCTGTTCAAGACCGGCTTGAACGCGATGATGCTGGTGACGCAGCGCACCGAGACGCAGCAGAACATGCGCGCCGCCATGGACTTGATGGTGAAAGACATCAGCATGGCGGGAGCGGGACTGCCTTCGGGGGGAATTCAGTTGCCGAACGGCGGCGGGGCGATTGCTTCGAAGTTCGCATGTGATCAGGGAGGCACGTGTCACGTTCCGGCCTTCAACTATCCCAACAATAACTACATGTACGGAATCATTCCCGGCTTCAACAACGGGGTGGAGAACAACGCCGTGGTGGCGGCGGCACCGCCTCCCGTTCTCAATGACAGCATCACGGTGGTTTACGCGGACTACAACTTCCCTTTATGGGAGTACGACATTACTTTTCCAACCCCGGGTAATGGCGGGCTGATCAATCTGGCGCCGAATCCGGCCTTCGTGCCCGCACCACCGCTGGTCACCGCGGCCGGCGGCATTCAGGCAGGCGATCTGATGATGCTGAGCAACAGCCTGGGAACGGCGGTAGGAGAGGTCACAAACCTGACCCCGGGCAGCATTACATTTGCGGATGCGGACGCACTCAATATCAACCAGAACGGCGCAGCGCAGAACAATATCAAGACGATCTCAGGCGGCGCCAACACGGTGGCGTACCGGTTGTTTGCGGTGACGTATTACCTGACTGTTCCCGGCGCTGGCGAGAACCCGCGTTTGATGCGGCAGGTGAATGGGTTGAATCCGGTGCCCGTGGCGGACAACATCATCAACCTGCAATTTGCCTATGACACGTACAACCAGGCAGGGGGCGGCGCGCTCGATGCGAACCAGGCGGATCCGATCGGGGCGGGTGAATCCCCCAATCTGATCCAGAAGATCAACATCGTGCTGATGGGCCAAAGCATTCTCAAGAGCGCGAATAAGTCTCAGAACATGTACCTGGCCACGGCGGTCAGCGCGCGCAACATGGCATTTCGAAATCGATACCAGTAAGGGTTGGGCAGGAGACAGACGGATGAGACAGGCGAAGAACAACGGGCAAGGCTTTACGCTGATTGCGGCACTGATCATTCTGGTGCTGTTGTCGGGTGTGGCGGCTGGGCTGATGTTTATGGTGTCGAATGAAGCCCGCATGGGCGGCAACGACCTCGAAAACAACCTCGCCTATTACGGGGCTGAGTCGGGAATGGAGAAGCTCACCGCCGATCTGTCGCAGCTCTATACGCAGTCTCAGAGCCCGAGTAACGCCCAGATTCAGAACCTGATCAACTTCCCGCCGGACGCCGCCATGGTAAGCGGGATGACCTACAACGAAAAGATCACGTATCCGTTCGATGCTAATGGAAACCCGGCGAGCAGTTGGAACACGATCAGCTCCGGGTCCAACCAGGGATTGGGCGCGCAGATTATCCCGATGTCGATGCAGGTCATTGCCACCAGGCCTTCCGGCGCCTCGGTGAACATTACGCGCAAGGTGGAAGTGGCGTTGATTCCGGTATTCCAGTTTGGAGTGTTCTGCGGTTATGACTGCAGTTACTTTCCGGGGCCCAATTTCGGGTTTGGCGGCCGGGTGCACACCAATGGGAATTTGTTCCTTGCGGCCGGTGGGGATTTGGTCTTCAACGACAAAATTGCCGCTTTCAAACACGTCGTGCTGGATCGCCTGGAGAACGGCTGGCTCACGACGTCAGGTTATGGAGGATCGGTTTATGTTCCCAAGGCGAGCGGCGGCTGTGCGCTGGTGTTTCCGCCTCCGGGGCCGAATTGCCAGACGCTAAACGCCGCGGAGGCAAGCTGGACCGGCGGCTTTCCCAACATCTCTGGATTAGAGAACCAATATTTCGCTACCAATACAGCGTCGCTGAATGGGTTTCTGGTCAACTACACCAACGGAGCCACGAATATGCAGCTGCCGTTTGTGCAGAACAGTTGCACCAGCAATCCGCCGCCGTGCACGGACCCGATAGCCATTGTGCGCAAACCGCAGGGAGAATCCGCCACCAGTTCGCTCGGAAGTTCGCGGTTGTATAACAAGGCGCAGATCCGAGTCCTGCTGGCGGATACGGTGGCAGATCTTCATCCGGGAGCTTTGGACGCCGACGACGTGCAGTTTGTGCCGGGAACGGGGTATCCGATTCCGGCCGTTGCTGGATTGAGGACAACAGCTGGCGCGGCGATCAGTGGAACCGAATTCTACGGGCTCGCCAAATTGGTGCCCGTAACCAATAACTGGGTGGCGCCGCTGGGATATGCGGGATGGACTTCGTATCCGCTGCTCGGCGAGCTGACCACTCCCGGCATTCCCAACAATGGCCAGGGTGCCTGGTTGCGAGTGGAATATATGGACGCCGCGGGCGGGTGGCATGGAATCACGCGGGATTGGTTGGGCTGGAGCTTCAGCCGCCAATACAACGTCGCGCCGAATGGCCCGGGCTCGGATCCTTACAATCCCAACGCCATCATCATGCTGCAGCAGATGAATCCCGGAGCGACGTCGGCCATTGGCAACCAAAACGCGTTTTATCCCATTAATTTTTATGATGCGCGCGAAGGCGAAATGCGCGACGCCGCCAACGGTTGTGCGGTGAACGGGATCATGAATGCGGTTGAGATCAACGTGGGCAACCTGGCGAGATGGCTCTCGGGCCAGGCGCCCTACACCCAGGCCAATGACGCTGGGCTTCAGGTGAACTATACGAACCAGAACGGCTACGTGCTTTACTTTTCCGATCATCGCGGAATGCTGCGCGATCCGAATCCTTCCAACGGCGGCAATACTCCGGCGGGAGTGATCAGCGGTGAAGCGGGGCTGGAGGACGTGGTCAACTCGGGCCAGAACCTGGCTTCGACTTCTCCCGATGGGGTTGCGGAAGCGACCACTTACTACACGTACTCGCCGGAAGACGCGGACCAGAACGGCCGCCTGGACAACTGGGGAGCGGCGAACATCGGCAGCGGTTTTGGGGTGAACACGGCCGCCCCGCTGAATCCGTACAGGACTACGGCGTGCGGCACGATCGGGCTGAGTAACGCCGTATCGGGCGCTCGGCACGTGCTGAAATTAGTCGGTGGTGGAATGAATGCCGGGGTGAGCTATCTGCCACGGCGTCCGGACAACGGACAGGGCGGGTTTACGGTGGCGTCGGAGAATCCGGTTTACGTCCAAGGCAACTACAACAGCGGACCTTCGGACCCGATGTGGGGAGGCGGAAGCAATACTACTCCACACGCGGCAGCCGCCATCATCGCGGACACGGTGACCGTGCTCTCGAATAACTGGAGCGATGCCAACAGTCTCACGAACGCCACGAACCTCGGAGGACGCCCAGCAAACACGTCGTACTACCGCATGGCAGTGGCG
>JAICJP010000220.1 GCA_025928375.1 Candidatus Sulfotelmatobacter sp. | reverse complement strand
TGCGGGACTTTAAAGCTGCGAAGCGCCGCCAGTTGCACATCGATGTCGCGAATTCTTCCCGCCCGGCGGCGAATCCGGCTCAGCAGCTTCAGCAGCTTTTGCTGGTTTCGATCCCGCGCCGGGAGCAGCAGGTCAAGGAGCGTTTCTAGACGGCGGCTGGTGGTCCGAAAATCGTGAACGGCCTCGCGGTTAGGGTCTTCCGCGAGTCGCACCAGATTTCGCTCCATCCTGCGAAGAATAAGTTTGCCGCGATGCGATACCAAAGTCATAGAAAGCAGGTGCTACAGGAGGGTGAAGCAATCGAACGTCGGCGGAAAGCCGCAACCATTTTAACACCCCTGTAACACAGCTCTGCTAGCGTGATGGGGAATGGCCCATCCTGCATTCCCTCGGCCCGGTATGCAAGGTCCCCAACCCGTTCGAGCTCGGCAAGTGAGTGCGGCAACGGCGCCCCGGACCTCGCATCTTCTCCACCTTTCGGGAGGCGAAATTCCCGATGCTGCTTTCAGGGCTGCGATGACTGCCTGTGCCCTGGCAGTGCTGGCCGTTCTCAGCCTGATCGTTTATCAGTTGATCTCGCGCTCCGGTCTTTCCTGGCATGCCTTCGGATTCAAGTTCTTCGCCTCCAGCGAATGGGATCCGGTCAGCGAGAAATTTGGAGCCTTGCCCTTCATCTACGGGACGCTGGTTTCATCTCTGGTCGCGCTGGTCATCGCGGTCCCATTATCCGTTGGAGTGGCTGTGTTTACGACCGAAATGTGCCCCAAGGCCTTCCGCGGACCGCTGTCTTTCTTCGTGGAATTGCTGGCTGCGATCCCCAGCGTCATATACGGATTGTGGGCGATGTTCGTGCTGGTTCCTCTCCTGAGCACGAAGGTGGAACCATTCCTTGGCAAGACGCTGGGGTGGACGGGACTCTTTACCGGCGCTCCGTACGGAATCGGCATGCTGGCGGCGGGAATCATCCTGGCGATCATGATCATCCCCATCATTTCTTCGATTACTCGCGAAGTGCTGCTGGTGGTACCGCAACAGCAGAGGGAAGGCGTGCTCGCGCTGGGGGCAACGCGCTGGGAAATGATTCGCGTCGGTGTTTTGCGCAACGCGCGCGCGGGAATTCTTGGAGGAATCATTCTCGGGCTGGGCCGGGCGCTCGGTGAGACTATGGCCGTGACCATGGTGATCGGAAACCGTCCCGAGATTGCCAAGTCGCTGTTCGCTCCCGGATACACCATGGCAAGCGTGCTGGCCAATGAGTTCAGCGAAGCTACGGGAGACACTTATTTGTCTGCGTTGATCGAGATCGGCCTCGCCCTTTTCCTGGTCACGATTGTCGTGAATGCCCTGGCCCGGCTGCTGGTCTGGAGTGTCACTCGCGGCCAGCCGGCGAAAGGAAGTGCATAGCCCGAATGCATGCCACTACTCAGACCGTGTCGCCCATCAGCCTTCGCCGGCGCGTGACGGATCACGTCATGACCGGGGTGGCGATGCTGACCGTCGTGCTGGTATTGGCGCCTCTGGTCGCCATCTTTGGATACTTGATGTATCGCGGCATCGGATCTATCAATTGGGCTTTTTTGACGCAGACTCCGAAGCCTGTGGGAGAAGCGGGCGGAGGCATGGCCAATGCCATCGTCGGCTCGATCTTCATTTTAGGGATCGCCAGTCTGATTGGAGTGCCGTTCGGAGTGGGAGCGGGCGTCTACCTGGCAGAGTTTGGGCGCAACCGGTTTGGCAGCGCGATCCGCTTTACTGCCGATGTGCTCAATGGCGTCCCCTCGATTGTGATTGGAATTGTCGGGTGGTCGATCCTGGTGCGTGGCCATGGCTTCTCCGCGCTCGCCGGAGGCGTGGCACTGGCCATCATGATGGTGCCCACGATATCGCGCACGACCGAAGAAATGCTGTTGCTGGTGCCGACAGCGATGCGCGAGGCGGCTTACGGTCTGGGAATTCCGCGCTGGAGAACAACGCTTTCCATTACTTTACGCACGGCAACCTCGGGCGTGATCACGGGAATCATGCTGGCGTTTGCGCGCATAGCAGGAGAAACTGCCCCGCTGCTCTTTACCGCATTCGGAAATACATTTTGGAACTGGAAGGCGACGCAGCCCACCGCCGCGTTGCCCCTGCAGATTTACGTCTACGCCAACTCGCCCTACGACGATTGGCATCGGCAGGCCTGGGCCGGATCATTTGTATTGATTGTTCTGATTGTCACGGCAGTCGCCGCTATGCGCTACGCAGTCCGGCGCGGCTCTTTTGGAGCGGCATAGATGGGTGTCGGAATTCAGGTCGACAAACTGAGTGCCTGGTACGGCAAGAACCAGGCTCTTTACGACATCAATCTGAAAGTTGCTCCGAATCATGCCACCGCGCTCATTGGGCCCTCCGGATGCGGCAAGTCGACCTTCATTCGCTGCATCAATCGTATGCATGAGACCATTCCGGAGGCCAGGGTCGAAGGCCAGGTGCGCATTGGCGAGATCGACGCCTACAACGGAACGAATGCTACGCAGCTCCGGCGCCGGGTCGGCATGGTGTTTCAGAAGCCGAATCCGTTTCCTACGATGTCGATCTATGACAACGTGGCTTCCGGATTGAAGCTGAATGGCTTTCGCAACCGGGGCAAGCTGGACGAAATTGTTCAGCAGTCGCTCGAAGCCGCCGCTCTCTGGGATGAAGCCAAGGACTTTCTGCATAAGAAATCCGGAGCGAGTCTCTCTGGAGGCCAGCAACAGCGTTTGTGCATTGCGCGCGCGCTCGCGGTCGAGCCGGAAGTTCTCCTCATGGACGAACCTTGCTCCGCCCTGGATCCGATCTCGACCGGAAAAATCGAAGAGTTGATCTTCCAGTTGAAGGAGCGGTATACCATCGTGATTGTGACCCACAACATGCAGCAGGCGGCGCGGGTGGCGGAATTCACAGGCTTTTTCCTACTTGGGAAGTTAATTGAGTTTGATAAAACCGAAAAGATTTTTACGAAACCGTCCGATAAAAAGACGGAAGATTACATTACCGGCCGGTTCGGATAACGGAAAGGTTGGGCAAATGCGCACGCGTTTTCAGCAAGGGCTTGATGATCTGCGTCAACGGTTGCTTCGCATGGGGGGCCTGGCGGAGCAGGCGGTCGATCGCGCGCGCCAGGCCTACGTGGAGCGCGATCTCACCCGTTGCCAGATGTTGCTGGAGAGCGAGAGCCTGATCAACACGGCCGAGCGAGAGATCGACGAAGCGGCATTCGATTTGCTCGCGATGCAGCAACCCATGGCGGTGGACTTGCGCTTTATTCTCGCCGTTACCAAGATCAATTCTGACCTGGAGCGCGTAGGCGATCAGGCAGTCAATATCGCCGAACGCGTGATGGATATGGTCGAACTTCCCGCGGCCGATCTGCCAGTGGATATCGGACGGATGGGAACTGCGGTAAGCGCCATGGTACGCCGCGCATTAGAGTCGTTCATTGAAGGTAAGGTTGAACTTGCCCAGGCGGTGCTGGAGATGGACAACGTCATCGATCGCATGCGCGATGATGCGTTCATTCAGCTGGTGAAGTGCATGAACGATCATCCGGACTTCGTGCGCCAGGCACTGGATGCGCTGCTCGTCGCGCGTAATCTGGAGCGCGTCGCCGATCATGCCACCAATATCGCTGAGGACGTCATCTTCTGGGTGCAGGGTTCAGATGTACGCCACAATGTGCACCCTGAAGAAGAATCGCCGGCTCCGAGTCCGAGACTGTCCGGTCTCTGACGCGGAGGGATGAAAGAAAAGTCGCGCACACTCTTAAGCCCGTTCGCCTTTGACCGCCCGCTGCGCCTTGCATTACGCTCATCACCTCTCCAATTTCAGCTTGTGGAGGCCTCGTGATTTGCTCTCTTCTTCGTCTTTGTGTTTTCCTCATGGTGCCAGGCGCACTGGCTTTCGCCCAGACGGGCAATTCTGTCGTGAATCTGCCCAGCAGCAAGCAACTCACAATCCCAACGCCGGGACACGTTGGCAGCACGAACAGTTTTCCCGTGACGATGGTGCTCAGCCCCGACGGACGTTACGCCGCGCTCCTCAATGATGGCCATGGGACGCAAGAAACTCTGGGGCACCAATCGATCGCGGTCCTCAATCTCGCCACCAATCAGATCGCCGACTTTCCCGATTCCAGGCTTCCCGAGGACGCCCACCAGAGCTATTTCATTGGCCTAGCCTTTAGCTCAGACGGAAAGCATCTGTATGCTTCGGTGGGTTCTTTGACCGATCCAACGGGCGCACGTGCGGCAAACACCGGCAACGGAATCGCCGTTTACAGCTTCGCGCAAGGCAAAGTAGCACCCGAGAAATTTATTCCGATTCCGCCGCAGGCCTTGCCTACGGGTAAGACACTGGCCGTGGGTCTTACGGCGCCTCCGCACTCGGCGATTCCGTATCCCGCAGGGATGGCACTGATCTCCGACGGAGGTCACGACAAACTTCTCATAGCGAATAACCTGTCCGACAATGTCGTGCTGCTGGACGTAGCCAGCGGGAAGATTCTGCAGACCTTCGACCTGAGTACGAATGATCTCGTGCCGTCATCATTCCCGTACACGGTGGTCGCCACTCGCGATGGCCGGCGTGCCTGGTGCAGTCTCTGGAATGCATCTCAAGTCGCGGAACTGGATTTAACCAGCGGCAGGGTGACGGGCTGGAGCAAGCTCAAACAGCCGCAGGATCCGCTCGCGCCGGGCTCGCATCCCACGGCGATGTTGTTGAGTCCGGACGAAAAGACGCTGTATGTCGCGCTTTCCAATCTCGATCAGGTGGCGGAGGTGTCCACCAGCGACGGCACGGTGACGGCGCTTCTTTCGACAGCATCACCGGCGCAGAAGTTCTCCG
Source organism: Candidatus Sulfotelmatobacter sp. (assembly GCA_025928375.1). GTDB lineage: Bacteria > Acidobacteriota > Terriglobia > Terriglobales > Acidobacteriaceae > Sulfotelmatobacter. The sequence continues at coordinate 2,534 of JAICJP010000220.1, read as the reverse complement.
GCACCTATCCCACTGCGCTCGCTCAATCCTCCGACGGCAAATATCTGTTCGCAGCCACTTCTTCGCTGGATGCGGTCGCGGTGTTCGACAGCTCGGCGGCGACTCCGGGTTCGAATTCGCAAGGAGCGCAACCTGCGATGGGTTTTATTCCCACCGACTGGTATCCCAGCGCCCTGGCCGTTCATAATGGCGACCTCCTCATCGCCACCGCCAAGGGACAGGGCACGGGGCCCAATAAGCAAATGGGCAAGACTGCCTCCGAACTCAGGCGCCACCAGCACGCCTACATTGCGAGCCTGCTCAGAGGATCCATCGCGCGCCTGAACATTGCCTCCACTCTGAAGCAACTTCCGCAACTGACGGACACGGTCGAGCGGGACAACCTCTTTCACCGTGATCCTGGAACCATTGCCTTCACCGGTCGGCAGAATCCGATCAAGCACGTCATCTATGTACTCAAGGAAAACCGTACCTACGATCAGATTCTCGGCGATCTGAAAGTTGGCAACGGCGATCCTTCGCTGACAATGTACGGCGAGGACATCACGCCCAATGAGCACAAACTCGCACTGCAATTTGGCGTGCTCGACAACTTCTATGACAGCGGAGAAGTCTCGGGCGACGGGCACGTCTGGTCAATGGCAGCCATCACGTCCGACTACAACGAGAAGACTTGGCAAATTGCCTACCGCGGCAAGGAGCGCACGTATGATTTTCAAGGCCAGGTCGCCGATGAGTATCCCTTGGAGCACAAGCAGCCGGACGTGGACGATCCGGGCACAGGTTTTCTCTGGGACAATCTAGACCGTAATCACATGAGCTTTCGCGTTTACGGAGAGTTCGTGAATGCCCAGTGGTGCAATGCTCGCCGGAAGGCTGCGAAACCCCAGCAAGGAACTCCCTCGGGACAGGAGAGCAAATGTTCGCGAACGGAATTGCATCAGGGCGACACTCTGCCGCCCAACGTCGGCGATCCTCATGGAGGACGCAGTCCCTGGCCTTGGACAGTTCCACTGTTCAGCGGCGTCAAGGCAACCAAGGCGGTGCTGCGCGATCACTTCGATCCTCTTTATCCGGACTTCAATACCGATTACCCGGACCAGTTGCGGGTAGATGAGTTCTTGAATGAGTTTGGCGCGTTCATTCGCGCGCACGAAGCTCACGAAGGGCCGGAATTTGAGTTGCCATCTTTTATTCTGCTGTACTTGCCTGACGACCACACGGGCGGCACGCGTCCAGACAAAGCGCGGCCAGCGGCCAATGTTGCCGATAACGACCTCGCCCTGGGCCGTGTGGTCGACGCCGTCTCGCACAGCCCTTTCTGGCAGGACACGGCAATCTTCGTCCTGGAAGATGACGCACAGAATGGCGCCGATCACGTGGATGCGCACCGCTCTACCGCCTTCGTGATCAGCAAGTATTCGCCCGGTTCAGCGGCGCGGCCGAATGTCGAGCATCGCTTCTATAGCACGGTGAACATGGTTCATACCATCGAGGTGCTGCTCGGGCTGCCCCCCATGAATCAGAATGATGCCTATGCGCCCGTCATGAGCGGACTGTTCACAGGTCCGGGTGATCAGCCCGCCTTCAAGGCGGATTTCCGCAACCTGCGCAATGGACTCATCTACGAGACCAACCGCAAAGATGCTCCCGGGGCGAACATTTCCTCGAAAATGGATTTCTCGCGGCCCGATGCAGCCAATGCCGCCAGTTTGAATCGCGTGCTCTGGCAGGATCAGAGAGGCTCTGCGCCGATGCCCAAGTCCCGGCACACCGTCTTTCCTGACGGCGAAGGTGACTGATCATTGACGAATCCAATCGAAGTCTCCAGTGAAGACTTTCGCCGTTTGGCACAGCGCATCACGGATCTGGCCGCCAACTATCTCGAGAATCTGGATGGCCAGAGTATTTCTCCGGACACACGCGGCCAGGAAACACTCAACCTCTTTGGGGGCGCGCTGCCGGAGCGGGGAATGGGCGACGAAGCGCTGGCGAGTTTACCTGAGATTGTTCGCCTCTCGCGGGCGCAGAATGGACGATTTTTTGGTTACGTACTCGGCTCCGGAGAACCGGTCGCTGCCGTGGCCGATCTGCTTGCCAGTGTTCTCAATCAAAATGTCACCGCATGGCGCTCAGGTCCAGCGGCGGTCGCCATCGAGCAGACCGTTGTGAGTTGGCTGGCACAGGCGATCGGCTGCCCCGGTTTTCACGGACATCTCACGGGCGGTGGGTCATCCGCTAACTTGATGGGACTTGCCATGGCTCGCGAGTCCAAAGCGCCCGCCAATGAAAAGGGAATTGCTCCCGGCTTGGTTGTGTATGCCTCGGATGAAGTCCACATGTCAATCCCGAAGGCGGTGGCGCTGCTGGGAATCGGCCGCGAGAACGTGTGCCAGATTCCTGCGGATACATCCTTCCGAATGATTCCCGAGGAACTGGAGAAGCATATGCGTCAGGATCTCGCGGCTGGTAAGACTCCGGTTGCGGTGGTCGCTTCGGCAGGAACGGTCAGCACTGGCTCGATTGATCCTCTT
>JAICJP010000078.1 GCA_025928375.1 Candidatus Sulfotelmatobacter sp. | reverse complement strand
TCGCAGCACTCGGACAATGTGCTGGCGCTCGGCATAATCCAGATTTTGATTGGGTACGTCGGAGTCTTCGGGTGAGTCCAGCGAACGCAACTCAGATACCGGTACGCGCAAAACCGGTCCTTCGCTCAAAATGACCGATCGCTCCATCAGGTTTTCCAGTTCGCGAACGTTTCCAGGCCAGTGCCAGTGCAGAAGCTTGTCCATAGCGCCGGGGGGAATGGATTCGACGTGGCGATCCATGCGGAGACCGATTTGGCGCACGAAGTAACGCACCAGCAGGGGAATATCTTCTTTCCTTTCGCGCAGCGGTGGCACAAGGATCGGGAATACGCTTAACCGGTAATATAGATCGCTGCGAAACTGATTCTGCGCAATCCTCTCCGCCAGATTGCGATTGGTGGCTGCAACCACTCGCATGTCCACCTTGATGGTGCGGTTACTACCCAGGCGTTCAAACTCTTGATCCTGCAGCACACGGAGCAACTTGGGTTGCAGTTCGAGCGGGATTTCCCCAACTTCATCGAGGAACAGAGTTCCTCCGTTAGCCAGTTCCATGCGGCCGATCTTTTGGCTGATCGCTCCTGTGAAAGCTCCCTTCTCGTGCCCGAAGAGCTCACTTTCCAGCAGACCTGTAGGGATCGCCGCACAGTTGATCCTTATGAAAGGAGCATCCTTCCGCTGGCTCAAGCGATGAATGGCTCGCGCGATCAACTCTTTTCCGGTGCCGGTTTCACCCAGGATGAGCACTGTGGCGCCGCTTGCGGCCACCGTGAGCACTTGCTGAAGAACTTGTTTTAGTGCTGGACTGTCGCCCACAAGTTCCGTGAAGTGCCCCTGGTACTCGATTTCGCCCTCAAGATATTTGCGTTCTTCGCCGAGGCGTTGCTGCAGTAACTTGATTTCAGATGCCGCAAGATGATTTTGCATGGCCAGGCTAAGCTGGCTAGACACCTGGGTCAGCAGAACCACGTCGTCGGAAACGAAGGCATGGGGGCGCGTACTTCCCAGAACCAGGACGCCCAGAGGTCCCTTGGGCCGCGTCATCGGAAGGCAACACACAGATTGCAGGCCCTCGGCTAAGAGACTCCGAGCGATGCTACTGTCGAACGTCTGTAATTCCTTCCGGGAGAAAACCAGCCCGACACCTGCGTCCAGAGCTTGTTTCGCTGGATTTCCTTTTCCGCTCACTGGACTCTGGGCCAGCAACCCCTTGCTGAGGGGGAAGTCCAAAGCGTGGCGTACCAACTTGTCATTCTCGGCGTCGTAGAGCAATAAAGCGGACATTTCCTGCCGCAAGACCCGGCGTAGATAAGCCGAGATTCGGGGGAACAGGAACGCTACATCCCAGTTGGAGGACAACAGATTGTTGATGTCGGCCAGAGCGTGGAGCCGGTCCATTTCTTTGTGGAGCTTGCCATTCAGCTCTTCAACTGCTCTGGCAAGCTTCTTCTCCTCCGTGAGGTCGCTGGCCACAATGCCCACGCGTGCCTTGCCTTCGTCATACCTGATCGGAAATAAATGCAGCTGCCATTGGACTTCCGTTCTTCTGATCGGATGCATGGCACGGATCTCGGCATTCAGAATCGGCTGGCCCTCAGCCCGAGCTCGACGGACGTAAGGCTCGAGTTCCTCCGCAATGGATCCGAGAACCTGGGCGAGTGTCTTGCCGTAGTGCTCGGATGCCGGCACTCCACTCATTACCGCAAATTCGTGGTTTACCCAGACGAAGCGTGCCTCGCTGTCGAGGATGCAAATCGCGGCGGAAGAGCTATAAGCGGCAAAGAGGCCGCTTTCAGTTGCAACTGAGGGCTGCGCCTCCTCGGCGGAGCGGGAGGTCTCATCGGGCACGATGTACCTCCGCAGATTTGTTGGGATAAAACCGGTCCGCTAAGAACGAAAGCGGACCTGAGTGAAACCAATCTCTCTCTGGATTACAGGGGTCTTTAGGGCGGGAGATGATGACGCAGTATCGACCAAAGACGAGATAGGACAGCTCTCCGGCCCGTATTACGAACGCGGAGCAGCTTGCGAACCGCACAAACGACAGACTCACGAGAGAGAACTCCGACTGCGCCCCCCTCAAGGCGTGGATTCGTTCGCCGGGATTATAGCCCGATTGTGAGTTGCGGATACAGTTTTTTCGCTTTCCTGCCAACTGGAAGGCCCGTACGCACAGCGCGGAACTGCGATAATGGTGGAATGGCGCGCGGCTGGGAAAGCAAATCGGTTGAGGCGCAACAGGCTGAGGCCGGAGAAAAAACCTCGGCTCCGCGCTCGCGCCTGAGCCCGGAAGAGGCTGCAAATCGCCGCAAACGAGAAGTTCTACGGTTGTCGCGTCAGCGGATCACGCAGCAACTTGCGAGCGTTCAGAACCCACACCATCGCAAGATGCTGGAAGACGCTTTGGCCGAACTCGATCGGAAGTTGAGCCAATGATGGTGCCGATTTCCGGCGACCAGTGCCGCTGCAAGGTAATCCTCGCTTCCGTTACCCTCACGTATAATGTCAGGTTATGACTGCATATGTCTACGTTTCACTGAAGAAAAGCGTGCTGGATCCGCAGGGCAAAACGATTCATGGCGCGCTGAAAAAAATGGGCTACAAGGGCTTAGAGGGGGTGCGCCAAGGCAAGTACTTTGAGCTCACGCTGGACGGTGGCCTATCGCGTGATGAGGCGCAGTCGGAAGTCGAACGCATTGCGCGAGAAGTTCTGACTAATCCAGTCATTGAAGAGTTCCGATTCTCCCTGGCCGAGTAAGTCATCGAGGCAACTTCATGTGTGGGATCGTTGGGTATGTAGGGAAGAAGAGTGTCGTGCCGGTGATTCTCGAGGGTTTGCGGCGACTCGAGTATCGCGGATACGACTCGGCGGGGATAGCGGTTTGCGGCAACGGTAAAGGGTTGCAACTGCGGCGTGCCGAGGGCAAACTGCGAAATCTGGAAGAGTCGGTCCGGCAGAAGCCGATCGAGGGTACCTACGGCATCGGTCACACCCGCTGGGCCACGCATGGCCGCCCCACCGAAGAGAATGCGCATCCTCACCGGGACTGCACCGGAAAGATCGTGGTCGTACACAATGGCATTGTCGAGAACTATCTCAGCCTGAAGAAGAAGCTGATCGAAGAAGGGCACAAGTTTACTACCGAAACCGATACGGAGATCATCGCGCACCTGGTGGAGAAATATTGCGCTCCGACTGGAAACGGGCGGCCGTCTCTTGAAGAAGCGGTGCGCAAGACAGTCAAGCAGTTGAGTGGAGTCTTTGCCCTGGCGGTGATCTCGAGCGATGAACCTGACAAGATTGTGGCGGCACGCAACGGTCCTCCAGCGGTGATTGGTTTGGGCAATGGCGAGTACTTTGTCGCCTCCGATGTCACCGCCATCCTGCATCACACTCGGGACATCTTCTTTCTCGCCGATGGCGACATGGCTGTGGTAACGCCCGAGGGCGTGCAACTCACGGATTTTGACGGCAATGCGGTTTCGCGACAGGTGCAGCGCGTGACCTGGGATCCGATCCAGGCGGAAAAGGGCGGTTTCAAGCACTTCATGCTCAAGGAAATTCACGAGCAGCCGCGCGCCGTCCGCGACACTACTTTGGGGCGGGTGTCCCAGGCTACGGGTCACATTTTTCTGGACGAGATGGAGATCAGCGAGGAAGAATTCCGCGCGGCACAAAAGATCAACATCATCGCCTGCGGAACGAGTTGGCACGCCGGACAGGCGGGCAAGTTCATGATCGAATCACTCGCGCGAGTTCCCGTCGAGGTGGATTATGCCAGCGAGTGGCGCTACCGGAATCCGATCGTGGACCCCGACACCATCACTCTGGTGATTTCTCAGTCGGGAGAAACGGCCGACACCATTGCCGCGCAACGTGAGGCCAAGGCAAAAGGTTCCAAGACACTAGCGATATGCAACGTCGTGGGATCGATGATTACGCGCGAGGCCGCGGGCACCATCTACACTCATGCGGGGCCGGAAATCGGCGTTGCTTCCACCAAGGCGTTTACCGGACAGCTTACTGCGCTCTACATATTTGCCATGTACCTGGCGCAGGTGCGTAGCGTCATGAAGCCGGAGCAGGCACGGTCAGCAATGCTGGAACTGACTCGCATTCCAGCCAAGCTTGAACACCTCCTCGCGCAGGATGAAGCCTGCGACGATCTCGCCAAGCGCTATCAGAAAGTCCACGACTTCCTGTTCCTCGGGCGCGGCATTCACTACCCCATTGCACTGGAAGGCGCGTTGAAGCTGAAAGAGATTTCCTACATCCACGCTGAAGGTTATCCCGCGGGCGAGATGAAGCATGGGCCAAACGCTCTGATTGACGAGAACCTGCCGGTGGTGGTCATTGCGACCCGGGACCAAAGTGATCCTGATTCCGTGTTGCGGTATGAAAAGACTATTTCCAACCTGAAGGAAGTGAAGGCGCGGTCGGGAGTGGTCATCGCCTTAGCTACCGAAGGGGACGAAGAAATCAAGGAATCTGCGGACCACGTCCTGTTTATCCCGCCGGCACCCGAGGAACTGTCGCCTATTCTGGAGATTGTTCCGCTGCAACTGCTGGCGTATCACATCGCAGTACGGCGCGGTTGCGACGTAGACCAGCCCAGGAATCTTGCCAAGTCTGTGACTGTCGAGTAGGCCTTACAGTGCGGCTTCAATGTCTGTGCATCGGAAGTCGTCGCCTTTAAACAGCAGCGGTTCATCTAATTCTTTCGCCAAGGCGTAAGCGAAACAGTCCCCAAAATTGAGACCGGCTTTGTGCCGCCCTTTGCCAAAATCGCGGTATGCCTGACGCGCGATTTCCGCCTGCCTGGGGGTGACTGACTCAACGGCAATGCGCGAAACGCGAAAGAAGTCGTCGAATCTCCGGCTTGCAATCGCGTCTCCTCCACTCTCGATCACAATCGCGGATTCCACATAGCTGACGGCCGAAGTGCGACACTCGGCAGATGTAATCGCCATAGCAAAGAGCGGAGCGTCAGGTTCGCTGCGAAGAACTGCGACGACCGCCGAGGAATCGAGGATCACTTCGGCAAACCTTTTTCGTCATAGAGCAGTTCATCAGGATTCATCGATTTGAACGGCTCGTTTATATGCGCAGCGCACTCCCTGCCAATTTTCAAAATCCGTTCGGCCATTCCTTCGCGATCGTTTCGACGCATGCGCTCCAGACGTTCCCGAACTGCTTCGGTGACTGCCGTTGTGAGGCTCTCGCCTGTCAGTTCGGCCAATTGCTGGGCCAGTCGATGTGTCTCCTCATTTTTGATATTGAGGCTCATCCGTTGTTTCCACCCTTCTACCAATGTATTATACCATTCTACCTAAGCTTTGTCTTTACGGCCCGAGCGCCGGCGAGCGTTAGCAGTAAAGGGCCGGAAAAACACGTCAGCCCGCATTCATTACGCGCTTGCCGCGCAACCCCGGATGAGGCGTCCCGGGCTAAACGATCTCATGGAATGTGTACTCGTGCTGGCCGTCGCGGATGATCAGCACGCGCTTGCCCTCTCGTTCCCCGACCACAAATTCGAATCCATCCGTTCCCGGATCAATGGTGATGAATGAAGTCGTGCCGTCGTCGTTCTTCCGGGAGGCTACCTGGCTTTTCCATTCTCCTGCATCGAATGTCGTGGATCCGTTCTCGGTGGAGACACGAAGATCACCGAGTTCCTTGCTGGAATAGCGTTTGGCCAAAACAGCGACCGCATCGGCCGCGGCGGGAACCACCAGGCGTTCGCGGTCTTTGGCAATCTGCGCCTTGTGCGCAGCTGCTCGCGAGGCGATGTCCGCGACGGCTTCCGGTTTTCCATCGAACAGAATTTCGAGCAAACGCCGCTCCAATGGGCCTTCGAGTAGTCCGCCGGTATCGGAGTTGGTGAGAATGACAGCTCCGATCCCGAAATCAGGGAGAAGATACCAGTTGCTCTTGAAGCCCGACATGCTGCCGCCGTGGCTCACGATGGGAATGCCGTACTTGCGATCCACTTCGAGGCCCATTCCGTAGGTGGCATCTTCTCCCACTGGAACCTGGGGCGCACGTCGAGCGAGCAAGTTCTCCGGCGACACCAGTTGCTTACCGTTGGGGAGTTTGCCCTGGGTGGACTCCAGTTGGACGTAGCGAATCAGATCGGCAGCCGAAGTCCATACTCCGCCCGCGGGACGTGCGGGCAGGATCGAGTAATTAATGTCCATGCTGGCTACGCGGGTCTTGCCGTCGACGTCGTCGCCATGCGGGCTGGCGTGGTTTCCCGCGAGCGCCTTGGCATAATCAAAGGTCGTGGAATTCATCCCCAGCGGATTAAAGATCTTTTCCTGCATTGCGCTGTCGTAAGCAGTGCCAAGGTCGCGATCGGGATACACCAGGTGCGCGCCAATGTAACCTGCCGCGGTAGCCATGAGATTGCTGTACTGGAAAACCTCGCCAAACTTGCTGGTGGGCTGCATGGTTCCGAGCAGTTTCAACTCGGAGTCGGGCGTAGCGTTTTTGTATTCGAACAGCCACTCCAGATCCTGACGCGGTAATCCGGTGCAAGCGCAAATCAAATTCTTGACCAGAACCCTTTTCGTAGTATCGGCATCTCCGAGCTTGAATGCGGGATAGACTTCCACGACTGGCTGGTCCCAGCCAAGCTTCTTTTCGTCTACCAGTTCCGCCAACAACAGCGTCGTCATGCCTTTTGTGTTCGAGGCGGCCATGAACAAGGTGTTCTGATCCACTTTTTCGGGCTTTCCGAGTTCACGCACTCCGAGGCCGCCCTCGTAAACGATCTTTCCGTGGTCCATGAGCGCGAGAGAGACTCCGGGCACGCCGAGTGGCTGCATTGAATTCTGCACAAATTCTTTTATTTGCGCGATCCGAGACGCATCGAGCGGATGGGGCTGACGGCCGGCAAAGATCTCTCGCTGATAGCCTTTGGGCCGGATACTTCCAAACACAAGATTGATGGGGGCCGAGCGCTTCTCTACTGTGGGCTCGGTTCCGTCCAGAATCAGAACGGTCCAAGCTGTTCCCGCGCGCAAGGCTAGAGCTTCTACGACTGCGCGTTCATTCGGGGAAGTTTCGTAATCGAAAACCTGGCGCTCTTCCCATCCTTCATGCGGGGGGCGCGGAGTGATTAATTTCAGCGGACGCTTGAAGTCGGGTTTATAGGCTGCCCACGCGGATTCCACTGCGGCTTTTGCATTTTCGGCTTGTGCATCCACGATGACGACGTGAGTGTCCGACTCGGGCGGTTGTAGGATTGCGAGGTGCATTCCGCCCGCGATAGACCATCCGGATGGCACTGTGAAAGTCGCTCCGCCCGGTGTGGTGCGGGCCGAATCCGCGGAGACGCGCTCTGGCTCGGCTTGTTGATGCTCTGCAAGTCGCGGCTCTGGTTGCGCCGCCAGCATTGTTGAAGTGATGAACAGGATTAGAGCAAGGCGGGAGAGAACAGTTCGATGAAGCGACATGCTGCACCTCGGAAGAAATGGAGGGAATGCGGCATCCACGATACCGCAGGGTGAAATCCCTGTAAACAAACGGCTCGCCTAGAGGTTTCCCTTTGGTGCGCCCTGTGAAGCGCAGAAGCGCGGACACTGCCACAGAATAAATTTCGGTCTTGTCTCGTTGTCCTTCATTGCGCGCTCCGCGCGCAACCCCGGACGAGGGCGTCCGGGGCTACATGTCTGTTGTGGGATCCTTTGGTCTGTCACGGGATACTAAGGAGTTGTTTAATTCTCAACAGCAGCACTGCAAGTGAAGCCAGTGCGGTGCCCCAGATCGCAAATGCCGCATCTACTAACCAAATAGGGGCCGCGCCGACACGGCGCAGCAGATATGGAAAGAAATTCCACGTGGTGATGTGCACGTAATCCCATGCGTCCTGATGCATGGCTTCCGTATCCAAACCCCAGGCGCCCATTTTGCCCAGCGCGAAGGCAACGATATTCTTGAAGCGCAGTGCGATCACAAATGTCGGGTGCCCTAGCGTTTCCATCTGGTAGATCTCAAGAGGCAGCCAGAACATCAGCGATGCGATTTGAATTAAAAGGCTCGCCGCAATCAGCAAGGCCGCTGTTGCGCGTGTCCAGAGAGCCAATTCCGCCTTGTAGTGCAGCAGCAGAGGAATGCTGAGGAGCGCGATCATCTGCACTGCGGACGAAACGTAACGATCGCCCCAGGCGAAATCTCCCGCCCAGTATGTATAGCGGGCGTAGAAGCAGATGTAGCCGGCCAGCAGAAGAAGAGTGCTGAGTGCATAAGCGCGGACCTCGGGTGCCGTTCGCTTCCACAGCAACGCGAACAGCAATAGCGCGAGGATCAGCAGCGGGTCAAACAAAAAGATCGACTTCTCGGGCTTGAAAAGCGCGCCGAGAACGCCTTCGTGGAGGGGGGTGCTCCACGGAAAATTAGGGGGCAGGCTGGGGTCTTGCATGCGCGATTCGCGGGCGAAGATGGGGATGTACGTCTGGGTCCACGATCCGAAGCGGTACCAGCTGTAGAAACGCTCGAGTAGCCCGAAAAAAATGTACACGGGGACGGCCACCCTGCAATACGCAATGGCCCGCGACCACAGTTCGCGTCCACGGCCTCCCTCGAACCAGACCATCATCAGCAGGAAGATGCCGGCAGCCATGATGTCCAGGGCCGTTGTCACCCGCGTCAGCAGGTTCAGTCCCAACGCGGCTGATCCAATCCACAGGGCTCGGCGACTGCCTGTCCGCAACCACTCGTACTGGAACGAGAGTCCCACGAGGGTTAGCAGCATGATGTAGTTGTTCTCCTGCATGTTCTGTGTGTAATGCAGATGCGTAGTGCAGAACAGCATGGCCAGCACACCCCACACGGACTCGGGCACTTCGAAGCGCAGTTGCCGGAGCAGGCGAAACGAAATTAGTGCGGTGAGCACATTCACCAAGATGTTTGTGCTGTAACTCACGAGGATGCTGCGCACTGCGGGATCGTCCTGGTACCCGGCAAAGATGTGCCAGTGAGCGATCCAGGTGGCGATCACGTCGGCTGGGAGCATGAGCAGGGATTGGCCGATTCCGTACCAGCTATAGATCTGGTCATTCCGCCCGTGGAGTCCGAACTCGGGATACTCATGGGGGAAAACTTGGGGCTGCGAAGTCCAGAGCCAGTGCGTGGTCTGCAGCCGATGCATCGTGTCGGCCGTTCCCAGTTCCCCCGATTGCACTGCGAAGGCGAGCAGTCCGGCGGTGACTATCAGAAGGATGAGCGGATCGTTCAGCCACTGGGAGAGGCGAGAGGTCATCGCTGAGAATGGTAATACACTCCCACCTGGGCGGAGGAACCTAGAGCGAATCGCGATGAGGACTCACGGGTTGACAGCACCCGGACAGAATAGACAAATGCCGCCACGCGGGCTCAGCATGGCGGCATTATGCACTGCATTTACTTAAGCCCTACGCCGTAGACGTAATCGTAAATTCCGCTTTGCGTCGTGCTTCCCGTAAAGGATGAGAACAGCATCGCCCTTCCCATAAAAGTGACGAATACGTCCTGTTGGCTGGTAGCTCCGCTGATGCGGTAAGTAAACAGGCCATAGCAGGGGTCCTCAAGTTTGCCGGTGCCGTACAGATAGGACGCATCCGCCACCGGAGTGAGGGTGCCGGTAGTTGGCGTGTTCCCTTGTTCGTCGGTCACGGTGAACAGGCCAGTGCTGCTTACGGTGATGGTGGCGCTACCAAGGCTCGGAGTGCCCAACTCGGAATTATTTGCTCCCATGCTTGCGCCGTTTTTCTGATAGGAGATGGAGTGGTAGGTTCCCGCGAATGATGGATCGAAGTTCTTGCTGCTGGCCTTCTTCAGCCCGAGAATGGCTCCGTTTGGACTGTCGACGGCAAAGATTCCGTTTGCTGTCCCAAAGACATAGTCGTAGAGACTGCTGTCTCCTTGATCCGCCAACTTCAGGAAGTCGCGCGAGCTGTCGAGTTCGGCAAGACTCAAATCCATCGTGCCGCTGCCGAATGCCGTGCCGCCCTGGAAGTAAAGGCCGCTCGGCCAGAATGTCGTTGTCGAGGCGGCGCCTTGCGCATCGATGCTGACAGAGCCGATCTGCACCCCGCCTGCACGCGTGCGGAATTGCATGTAGTTGTATGCCTGGCCGCTGAAGGTGGACAGCGCTATGTCGGTGCTGTTCACGGCCGTGATCAGGGCGGGTGTGTCATGATTCGGGCCAGTTTTCGCGGCCTGAATCAGCAGCCCATAGTTGGCGACTTCGTACGCGGCAATCAGATTCGCACGGGGGTCGCTAAGCGTGTAGGTTCCGTCGCTGTTGACCGTGTAGGGAATGGTCCCGGTGTCTCCGTTGGAGTGATTGGTGTAGGTAAGGGTGAGCGCGCTGGGGTTGATCGTCACGGTCAGGAAATCGCCTACGGAAGCAGTGCCACGGTAGGTGCGGGTTGTGGCTTCCGGGGTGATGGAGGCCACTTTGCTTGTGGAATTGCATCCCGCAACTAAAAACGTTACGAACAGCATGAAGCAGAGTCGCATTCGCATAACTATTCCTTTGAGGGCCTCGTGCTGGGCCACTCAGATTTATCGGCGGGTGGCGGGAGCAGGGGAGATCTCATGCGAATCGCGGGACCAAATTCGCCAACACGTTTCCCTTTCCAGCGCTAGACTGATTTGGGAATAACCATGGCGTTCTGTTCATCGGGTGGAACTCAAGTTCGTGACGCAGACCGTTTCTGCTCCAGTGCTGGTACCGCCAGGCTGGGGGTTCTATCGTTCGCTGGGTGGACAGGCGTGGTGGAAACTCGATATGGACTAGATTGCCCTCTCCCGAGCCTGGACAATTCAGCAAATGGATAACTCACCAGGTTTTGCTGGCCCTGGCTTCGGCCGACGGTCTAAGTCGCGCTTCGGGTGTCTTGGTTGCCTGGTGCAATGCGCCGTCATTCTTGCCCTTGGTGGCGTGTTCCTTGTGGCCATCATCGCCGTTTTTGCTCCATGGGGCTTCTACCTGGGAGGGCATTTTCACTGGCTTCCGCAGTGGCAAGGTGTCGGCACGATGCACGGCAAGAGCGGGAAGTACGTGGTTTATGTGTACTTCTATCCCACACCTTCGGGACAGAGAATCGTGCCAGAATCCGCCGTTAAGGGGCAGGCCTACCTCTGTTCCCCCCGGCATGAAATCTTCCGAATGACGCTGGGCGGCAGCATGCGTCGAGGCCTGAGTCTCAATACCGATGGAGAGAAGATCGGGATGTATATGCATTACCGCCCGGTATTCACGTTTAGTCAGGGATACGACCACAGACCAAGGCTTGAACTACGCGGACACTGGCAAAATCCTAACCTCGTTATGGATGACCACAGCAGCATCCAGCGCAACTTTGAACCTGATGGAAGTGTTTATCGCGGAGGCGGCAAGGAGCGGGCCTACATGGGGGAGATCGTATCCGTGACTCTTCAGCCCGGCTCGTATTCCGATTTTGAGGCAGCCTGCAAAGCTCCGTAGAACCCTCGCCGCTGCGGCGGTGTAATCCAGAATCCACTGGAGCTTCCTTTCCAAAATGCCGCAACCTTAAGCATCCATGGATCATCTAAAACTTGACAACGATCCACTCAAGTTCTAGGATAGTTGTCGGCGCAATGGTATATACGTTGATTACAAAGGACTTAAAGTTTTAGGAGGCAGCATCCAATGGCAAAGATTATCGGAATTGACCTCGGCACCACCAATTCCTGCGTAGCAGTCATGGAAGGTGGAGAGCCCAAGGTCATCCCCAACGAAGAGGGAGGGCGCACTACGCCCTCGGTAGTCGGTTTCACTAAAACCGGCGAACGTCTGGTAGGCCAAGTCGCCAAGCGGCAGGCTATTACCAACCCGGAGAACACCGTCTATTCGATCAAGCGGTTTATGGGACGCCGCTATGACGAAGTCACAGAAGAAATCAAGATGGTTCCCTACAAGGTCGTCCAGTCGGGCGATCACGTTGCGGTTCTAGCGCAAGGCAAGGAACATACGCCACCGCAAATTTCGGCACTGATTCTGCAAAAGCTGAAGAAGGCGGCGGAAGATTATCTCGGTGAGAAAGTCACGGAAGCGGTCATCACCGTTCCGGCGTATTTCAACGACGCGCAGCGGCAGGCGACGAAAGATGCGGGACAAATTGCCGGCCTCGAAGTAAAGCGAATCATCAACGAGCCCACGGCAGCCGCGCTCGCCTATGGTCTTGATAAAGGCAAGGACGAGACCATTGCCGTCTACGACTTTGGCGGCGGAACATTCGACATTTCGATTCTGGAAGTGGGCGAGGGTGTGATCGAAGTGAAGGCCACCAACGGTGACACTCACCTCGGCGGCGACAACATCGACCAGCGCCTGGTGGATTGGCTGATCGACGAGTTCAAGAAGGATGAAGGTCTCGACCTGCGCGGCAAGGGCAACGAGATGGCCCTACAGCGACTGCGTGACGCGGCCGAGCGCGCCAAGATCGAGCTCTCGACCACCATGGAGACGGAAATCAATCTGCCGTTCATCACGGCGGATGCCAGCGGTCCCAAGCACTTGGTCAAGAAGTTGACCCGGGCAAAGCTGGAATCGATGATCGAAGACATCATCCAGCGCTCTGTGGGTCCGTGCAAGCAGTGCATGAAGGACGCCGGTGTTGATACCAGCAAGATTAATGAAGTTGTGCTGGTTGGCGGACAGACCCGCATGCCCCGCATTCAGCAGCTGGTGAAAGAGCTCTTCGGACGCGAAGGCCATAAGGGCGTCAACCCGGATGAAGTGGTGGCGGTCGGGGCGGCCATCCAAGGCGGCGTGCTCAAGGGCGAAGTGAAAGATCTGCTTCTGCTCGACGTTACCCCGCTGACGCTGTCGATCGAGACGCTGGGCGGCGTATCTACGCCGATGATCCCGCGCAACACGACGATTCCGACCAAGAAGACGGAGACGTTTTCAACTGCGGCTGACAGCCAGACCTCAGTCGAGGTTCACGTGCTGCAGGGTGAACGCCCCATGGCGGCGCAGAACCGAACTCTGGGCAAATTCCATCTGACCGGAATTCCGCCTGCACCGCGTGGCGTGCCACAGATCGAAGTGACGTTCGACATCGATGCCAACGGCATTCTGAACGTGACCGCGAAAGACACGGCCACGCAGAAGGACCAGAAGATCACGATCACGTCATCTTCGGGCCTGTCGAAGGACGAGGTCGAGCGCATGGCGAAAGAAGCCGACGCGCACGCGGCCGAAGACAAGGCAGCGCGCGAGTCGATCGAGGCCAAGAACCAGCTCGACACGATGGTCTACAACATCGAGAAGATGCTGCGCGAGCACGGCGATAAGATCTCCGGCTCGGAACGCGGAGATGTCGAAAACGCTCTGGCTGATGCCAAGAAGGCGCTCGAGTCGAACGACAAGGGGCAGATGGACAAGGCGCGCGAAAGCCTGACTACCGCCTCGCACAAGCTGGCTGAGCAGATGTACAAAGCGGCTCAGCCCGCGGGCGGAGCGCAGGCGGGCCCGGGCGCAGGTCCGGGCGCTGGACCTCAGCCGGGTGCGGATGGCGGGGGCCAGAAGAAAGACGAAGGGGTCATCGACGCCGAGTACGTGGACGTCGAACCGAAGAAGTAAGCGCGAATACGGCCACGGATTAACGCGGATATGCACGGATTGAATCTGTCAAATTCGCTGTAATCCGTGGCAGCTTTTTGGGGGTGACTTGAATTGAATTTCCAGGTGAATGATCAAACCTATTTTTTGGATCTCGCCGAAGATACGAGGCAGTGGTTGGTCTTCGTGGATACGCCCAGCGGCCCCAGAGCCGTTCCGGTCTACGAAGACGCGTCCGAATTCGAGGACGTGAAAGTGTTGGTGGAAGACAAAGAAAAGCGAAAAATTGTGAACTGAAGCTTGCTCATGTGCTGCTATGAAGAGTTTTTGGGCACAATAAAAATGGGACGTTCCGACATTCTCGACAGCGGACTGGAAGACGAGGAACTGGAGACGTGGCTGCAAGGGAAGCTCGAGCACGCCACGTCGCTGCTCGACGGTGGCGGGAAAGTTCAAGTGGACAGGATCGATCCGCTGCGAGTGGATGTGGCTCTTAACTTCACGGTGCAAGGGAGTGGTGGTAGAAGTGATGGAACGTTTTCGGGACGACTTCAGGGCTTTGGCGCCCATTACGCAGGGGATCGATATCAGCGAAAGCAAACGGTATAAGCTGGTGTTCCCGAGAGTTAACGGCGAGCAATTTCCGGTGTTCGTGCGCATCGACCCTGACTCGGGGCAACCGATCTATAGCGAGGAGTAAAGCAGCGAATTTTTTCTGCAATGGCAACGACGACCAAAAAAGATTATTACGAGCTCCTGGGCGTGAAGAAATCCGCCTCCGCTGAGGAGATCCGCAAAGCTTTTCGCAAGCTGGCGCGGAAGTATCACCCTGACGTCAACCCTGGAGATAAATCCGCTGAAGAGAAATTCAAGGCGATCTCCGAGGCCAACGACGTTCTCAGCGATCCCAAGAAGCGCAAGATATACGACCAGGTCGGCTTCTACTCCGACAACATCGATCCAGCTACGGCCGAAGCGTATGCCCGGGCCGGCGGTCCTGGCGGAGGATTCGGCGGCGGCTTTCCGCCCGGAGCTCAGTCCGGCGGAGGAGGAAGCCAAGGGGCTCAATTCGATTTTGGCGGGTTCGATTTCTCTGACTTTATCAACAACGCTGGACGGAACCAGAAAACTTCAGCGGGCACAGGAAGCTTCCGCGACATTTTCTCTTCAATGTTTGGCGGAGGACGGGGCGCCGCGGCGGCCGAAGAAGGTCCCGAGCCGGGTACCGATCTGGAATATCAGGTGAACGTGCCTTTCTGGACGGCCATTCGCGGCGGCGTAATGCGTCTCAACATCACAAGGCAAGACGTGTGCTCGACTTGTCATGGCCAGGGCGCGTTAGAAGCTCCCGGAAAATGTCCGCAGTGCAACGGCACGGGCCAGATCACCCAAACGGGCGGGCGGATGAAGTTCAACGTGCAATGTCCCCGGTGCCATGGCACTGGCAAGAACTTGACCATGTGCCCCACCTGCCATGGCGAAGGGACGATCTCCAAGACCGAACCGCTCGAAGTCCGAATCAAAGCAGGGACGCGGGATGGCCAGCGCATACG
>JAICJP010000052.1 GCA_025928375.1 Candidatus Sulfotelmatobacter sp. | reverse complement strand
GATCATGGTCGCGTTTCGGCCATTGCTTTCAGTTCGAGTGCATTCTTCGCGGCAAATCCTGCCTGGTCATTGTCGAAGTACACGAAGATGTGTTTCAGTGTTTTGCGCCACTGCTTGATTCGGTCAGCCCATCCGGCAAGAATTTCGGTGCTGTAGTCTCCCTGATATTTATTGCCCGGGCCATGGAGCCTGACGTAGGTGAAGTCGGCGGTGATTTCGAGGGGCGATTGAAATCCTGCGAGTTCGTAAATGCAGAACGCGGCGTTGTGTCGGCGCAAGACTTCGTAAACTCCAGGCACGTTCCAGGTTTCGTTGCGAAATTCGAATACGTAGCGATGAGCGGGAGGCAGTCCGGCGAGGAACTGTTCAAGCCTTTCCACATTCAGCTTCCAGGCCGGCGGCAGTTGAAACAAAATCGGACCGAGGCGACGCTCGAGCTTGTCGATCACCACCAGGAAGTTGTCGACCGCGTTTTGCGGATCGTTGAGCTTGCGATTGTGCGTGATGTACCGGCTCGCTTTGACAGCGAAGCAGAAGTTTGCCGGCGTTTGCCGGCACCACAATTCCAGAGCAGACGTTTGCGGCAGGCGATAGAAACTGTTGTTGATCTCGACCGTGTCGAATCGTTCGACGTACCACTGCAGCATCTTCGAAGCAGGAAGCTTTTGGGGATAAAAAGGGCCCTTCCAGTGCTTGTAATGCCAGCCTGAGGTACCGATGTGGACTGCACCCTCCGAGCAATTCTGCGCCGTCATGGCAGCAATTGGATGCAAATGCTCGGAACTATGGCTTGCGGCAAAGACAGGGATTCGAGAGAGTGCTCAGAAGCGGACAGCCAAGGGCGGGCCGTTCCTACATGAGCTTGTTATTTCAGAGTGACTAGTTTGTCTACCAACTCCGAATAATCTTTCTTCTCGATGCCGTGGACCTGCTTGTTGTATTCGTCCACCTTGGACGAATAATTCATCGAGCAGAACTTGGGGCCACACATGGAGCAGAAAGCCGCTTCTTTGTAATAGTCGTCTGGAAGTGTCTCGTCGTGCATGGAGCGGGCGGTTTCCGGATCGAGGGACAGGGCAAACTGCTTTTCCCAATCGAACTTGTAGCGAGCGTAGCTCAGGGCATCGTCACGGTCGCGGGCGCCGGGTCGTCCACGGGCGATGTCGGCAGCGTGAGCGGAAATCTTGTAGGCGATGATGCCGTCTTTCACGTCTTTTTCGTTAGGCAGCCCGAGGTGTTCCTTCGGGGTGACGTAGCACAGCATGGCCGCGCCGTACCAGCCGATCATGGCCGCGCCGATGGCGGAGGTGATGTGGTCGTAGCCAGGTGCGATGTCGGTCACCAGCGGGCCGAGGGTGTAGAAGGGAGCCTCGTAGCAGTACTCGACTTCCTTCTCGACCTGCTCCTTGATCTTGTCCATGGAGACGTGCCCGGGGCCTTCGATCATGACCTGGACATCTTCCTTCCAGGCTTTCTTCGTCAGTTCGCCCAAAGTCTTGAGTTCGGCGAACTGCGCTTCGTCGCTGGCATCGGCCACGCATCCCGGCCGCAGGCCATCACCTAAAGAGAAGCTCACGTCATATTTTTTGAAGATTTTGACGATGTCGTCGAAGCGTTCGTAGAGAAAGTTCTGTTTGTGGTTGTAGGCCATCCATTGCGCCAAAATCGCTCCCCCGCGGCTCACGATTCCGGTGATCCGCTTTGCGACCAGAGGCAAATATTGGATGAGCACTCCGGCGTGAATCGTCATGTAATCCACACCTTGTGCGGCTTGCTCTTCAATAACTTCGAGCATTACCTCGGCGTTCAGGTCCTCGACTCGTTTCACGCGGGCGATGGCTTCGTAAATGGGTACAGTTCCAATGGGAACGGGCGAATGCCGCAGGATCGCTTCGCGAATATCGTGGATGTTGCCACCGGTCGAGAGATCCATCACCGTATCGGCGCCGTAGTGGACAGCTGTGTGCAGCTTTTTCAGTTCTTCGTTGATCTCGGAGCTGACTGCCGAGTTGCCGATATTCGCATTGATCTTGCACAGCGAGGCCACGCCGATGGCCATGGGCTCGAGTTCGGGATGGTTGATATTGGCAGGGATGATCATCCGGCCGCGGGCCACTTCGTCGCGCACCAGTTCGGGCGTGATCTTCTCTTTATGCGCAATGAACGACATTTCCTCCGTGATGGCGCCCTGGCGCGCGTAATGCATCTGGGAAAAGTTGCCGTCGCCATTGTGTTGCTTGCGCCGAGAGAGCCACTCCGCGCGGGGTTTGGGGACACTGTAGCCGTTGCCGTTGGAGCCATTGGTGGAAGTCATGAGAACCCCAGCTTTCGAAAATCTCTCTGAACCCCGATTATAAACGCCTCCGCGATCAGGCGCTGAGTTCGAAGGGCAAAACCACAACGCACGCCCGCGATCACAAAGGCAGCAGTAGTACGTCTATTTGATGATCTCATCCGTACAGGCATAAAATCGCTGCTTTGCGCTCTCATAGAAAGCCAAGGAGAACTTGAAATGCGTGCACTCCGCCTCGCGTTGCTGCTGTTACTCGCGACAGTTTTCGCCTTCGCACAGTCAACTTCCCCCAGCAAGCCGGGGCCGGGATTCAGCATCGACAATATCGATAAGAGCATCGACCCCTGTGTCGACTTCTATCAGTACGCGTGCGGGAACTGGATCAAGAACTCCGAGATTCCGGCCGATCGGGCAGCCTGGCAGAGTTTTTCGGAATTGAACGAAAGCAATCTCGAGATCGAGCACAAGATTCTGGAAAAGGCAGCTGCCGGCGGACCTGGCCGCAACGCCATTGATCAAAAAATCGGCGATCTTTACGGATCCTGCATGGATGAGAAGGCAGCCGACGGCAAAGGGCTCGCACCTCTCAAACCGGAATTGGACCGGATCGCTGCGGTGAAGGACAAGGCCGGGATGATTGACGAGATCGCGCACATTCACCTGGTCGGCCCGAATCCGCTGTTCAACTTCTACTCAAACTCCGACCTGCACAACGCCGACCAGGTGATTGCGTACATCGATCAGGGCGGCTTGTCGCTGCCCGACCGTGACTACTACGTGAAGGATGATCCGGACAAAGTGGAAATGCGCAAGCATTTGGCGGAGTACGCGACCACCGTGTTCACGCTGGCCGGCCAGAGTCCGGAGAAGGCGGCGACTTCCGCGGACACGGTGCTGGCAGTGGAGACGCTGCTGGCAGCGGCTTCCATGGATCGAACCAAGCGCCGCGATCCGAAAACCCGGGACCACAAGATGACGAGGGAAGAAGCCGCGGCATTGGCTCCGAACTTTTACCTGACTCGCTACTTCGAGGATATGGGCGCGCCCAATTTCAAGGAACTGAACGTCACGAATCCAGATTTCTTCAAGCAGGTGAACGGAGTGCTGGCCGCGCTGCCTTTGGATTCGCTCAAGACTTACGTGACGTGGCACGTACTGCGAGATGCGGCTCCCTGGCTTTCTCAGCCGTTTGTGGAAGCGAATTTTAAGATGCGGCAGGCGCTTACCGGACAGAAGAAAATTCAGGACAGGTGGAAACGCTGCGTAAATCTCGTGGACGGGTCCCTCGGCGAGGCACTGGGGCAACGCTATGTGGAAGTGACCTTCGGCGCTGAGGGCAAGCAACGCATGTTGAAGATGGTCGATGCGCTGGAGAAGTCCCTGGACAATGACATCCAAGGCCTCGACTGGATGAGCCCCGAAACCAAGAAACAGGCCAAGGTCAAGCTGCAGGCTATCCGGAACAAGATTGGCTATCCCGACAAGTGGCGGGATTACAGTTCGGTGGTGATTAAGCCAAGCGATCTGCTGGGCAATGTCGAGCGCGCTACCGAATTCGAGTCCAAGCGGCAGATCGCAAAGATTGATAAGCCGCTCGATCGTGACGAGTGGGGCATGACGCCGCCGGAGGTCAATGCCTATTACAGCGGGTCATTCAATGAGATCGTATTTCCGGCAGGGATTCTGCAGCCTCCGTTTTTCGACAAGAACATGGATGACGCGGTCAACTTCGGAGGCATCGGGCTGGTCATTGGTCACGAACTCACGCATGGCTTCGATGATCAGGGACGCAAATTCGATCCGCAAGGAAACTTGCGCGATTGGTGGACCGAGCAAGATGGAAAAGAATTCGATAAGAGAGTCAGCTGCGTGGCCGACGAATACTCCAACTTTGTTGCCGTCGACAACATGAAGCTCAACGGGCGTCTGACGCTGGGCGAGAACACCGCCGACAATGGAGGGGCGCGGGTTGCATTAGCAGCCCTGGAGCACATGATTGCGGACGATAAGAGCGGAAAGGAAGCGCAGAAGATTGATGGCTACACCCCGGAACAGCGGTTCTTCCTGGGATTCGGGCGGGTGTGGTGCGAGAAGCAGAGACCGGAGTATCTGCGCATGCAGGTGAGCACGAACCCGCACTCGCCGGGCAAATATCGGGTGAACGGCGTGGTGCAGAATATGCCGGAATTTCAGAAGGCTTGGGGATGCAAGGCTGGGCAGCCTATGGTTGCTGAGAATGCTTGCCATGTTTGGTAGCAAGGGCGTTGAAGGGCTGCAGCACTAGACTCGCTTCGCTGGGGCGGGCGAGGCGTCTGCCCTACACAATCCGCCGCTACTTGCCTTCGAGATTGATGTCGCCGACGCTCACGTGAGCACGGAGCTCATATTTGCCGTCGCCGTGGTATTTCAGGGTCTTGCCTAACCAGCCGCTGGTTTGGCCATAGCCATCGCCATTGACATCACCAATGCCGGCACTGGCGTGAACGAATCGGTAGCCGGAGTGGCCGGTGGCGATTCGAATATCGCCTACCCCGAGACTCAGGTCCTTGTCGCCCTCGATATTTTCTACCGTCAGGTCTCCGACTTTCTCATGCACATCGAGGTTGCTGTTCTCCGGGACTTCGAGTTCGACGTCGAGGTTGGTATTCCCCCCAGAGGGCGAGTGAAATTCGATATCGGCATCTTTGCCATGAACGTCGAACTCCACGGTGGTCTTCTTCACGCTGGATTCGTGCTTCGATTTCACCGTGTATTCCAGCCGGATCTGGTTGGAGTCGCCGCGTTTGATGTGGAGATCCCCGACGCTCATCCGGACATGGATTAGCCCGCCAGACACGAAGTCGCGAGCGTCGTGACGAGTCTCCTCATACTTCCAATCGTCGGCTGTGCAAAGCGAGGGAGCGACAATCGCGAGCAACGCGAGACAGATCAGGAGTGCTTTGTTCAGTGGAAACAACGAACGCCTTGCGACCATGGGACACCTCTCAGGCACAGAGACGCCTGCTTCCTGATACGAGCCGAATCGAGCAAAGGTTCCCCAAAAAGGGTTGCGGTGCGCTAGCGGTATCCGTCCAGTGTTTTAGCGACGTGCTCCAGGACGGCGGCGAGCACAGCCAGTTGTTGTTGCGCCCGCTCCTTATCTCCTTTGTCTAGCGCTTCATTGACCCCGGGAATCACCACGGCAGCGTAGCCGGTGTATTCGCCCGGGGCGTAGATGGCATGGTGATACCAGCTGCGGTGAGGCAAGCCCTGGGGTACAAGCAAGGCGCGTTCTGTGTCCAATAAGACTTGGTTCAGGCGGGAAACGTCATGGGGAGGATTCTTTTCCCTGGATAGCATCTTTGCGCCAGCGGTCTCAAAGTGATGGGCAGCCGCATTGACCGGTGCGAAGTCCAGCCCCTTCTCGCCAAATTTGTCGTGGGCTCTCTTCTCTGCCGCATCCAGATAGGAGTTGATCTCCTTCGCATATTCCTCGTAGTCGTACGGAATCACATCCGCGTTGGCCATTCGGACCATCTGCAGGCCAAAGACGCGTGCCATCTGCTGCTCGTAAAGAAAGTCGGGATCGCCGAACCTCTTAAACCAGGCGAAATTATCGAATACCGAGTGATAAACGCCGTAGGATCCGCTGGAGCTGATGTCCGTTGAGGGCACTCCCAGGTGCTGGAGAAAGGCGGTGTAGTCGGAGCCGCTCCCAAGATCCCCTACGGGAACGTCCGTCTTGGCCTGCGCCGCTGGAGTGCGATGGTTCTCCACGCTTGCTTCAGAAGATGAGGCAGGACCGTGGGCGGCCTTCTCCCAGCTATCGTAGACAGTTCCGCCCTTTGGGCTGGGCACAGCCTTAGTAACGTCGCGCACAAACTGTTTCAGGCAAGGCACGGCGGAAGCGCCAAATTTTTGACCGGAAACCGCCACATCCATATTGAAATATGCGGGAGACTTGCGGAGCTCCGCCTCGTTCTGCTCGACCCACTCGGTCGAGCCCATCAGGCCCTCTTCTTCGCCATCCCAGCTACCGAATACCAGTGTGCGCTTAGGTTTCCAGCCTGAGCGGAGTAGTTCTCCAATGCCGTGTACCGCTTCCAGCATGGCCGCGGTGCCGCTGTTGGGATCGACGGCGCCGTACACCCAGGCATCGCGATGATTGCCCGCGACCACCCATTGGTCGGGCAATTCACTGCCTTGCACTTTTCCAATCACATCCCACAGCGTGCGGAATTCATAGTCCTGCTTGAGATGCATCTTCACCCGTGACGGGCCTGGACCCACGTGATAAGTGAAGGGCAGCGAGCCTTGCCATTCGCGAGGGGAGTCCGCTCCGTCGAGATGTTGCAGGATAGGCCAGGCATCGTGATAAGAGAGCGGCGTAACCGGAATTTTCGGCACCTGTGCCGAAGTTTTCGGAGCAATGCGTTCCGCCGATGGGAGCGAGGGAACAGAGGCCATGCCGGGAGTGGTGGGATCGCCGGGAAACTCGAACATGTACCCTATGGAGCCACGCTGGACGCCGGTATCGGGGCGCCAGGGTCCTTCTGGGTATTTGTCTCCGCGTCGCCAGCCATCGTCAGCCGGGTCGGAGTAGATGATGACTCCCGATGCCCCGCGTTCCTGCGCCACAAAAGCTTTTACTCCGCGGAAGTTCTGGCCATAGCGCACCAGCACGATTTTTTCCCGCACGTCAATTTTCATTTTTTCCAGCTTGTCGAAGTCGTCCGGCGTTCCGTAATTGGCATAGACGACGTCACCTTCGACATCGCCGGAAGGTGACATCCCGGCGAATGGCATGACCACCCGGGGATCATCCTGAAACGGGTCGCCATCGACATGCTCGCGAGTGGGGCCGTGCATTTCGACCCCGGCGGGGGCAGTGAGATCGACGCTGATTTCTGACGGGTAGTTCATCCAGACTTTGTATTCGAGGATTTCTGCGTCCAGCCCGGCTTCCCGGAATTTTTGCGCGACGTAGTCGGCGGTCGCTTTGTCTTCGATGGTGCCCGCCATGTGGGGAGCTTGCGTCAGCGTTCGAAGATGTTGCTCCGCCAGTTTTGGGTCGGGTACCGCGAGGTAGCGCGCTTCAATGGCGGATTCCGCCGCAGGATCACGGAAGCCGAGCAAACCTCCCGGAGCACTCGTCGATGGATTTTTGGTTGGAGTTCTTGCCGAACCGGAGATGATAAGGGCAAACAGAAGCGTGGCGAGCGAAAGGGATTTCATCGGGCTCCTGGACCGAAGGGTATTCAGAGTAGCACAGCCTGGGGACTTAGAGTTGCGACTGCATCAGGAGCGGATCTGGCCGGAGCCGACTATCTCGTATTTCGATGATGTGAGTTCCGCCAGCGCGAAGGGCCCGCGGCAGTGGAGTTTCTGCGTGCTGATGCCCATTTCTGCTCCGAAGCCGAATTCTGCGCCGTCGGTGAAGCGTGTTGAGGCGTTCCAATAGACGGCGGCGGAATCCACTTCGCGCAAGAATTTCCGGGCATTCGCCTCGTCATTGGTCACAATGGCGTCGGAATGCTGGGTGGAGTACCTGTTGATATGAGCGATCGCCTGCTCGACATCATCTACGACGGCAATAGCGATGCAGAGTCGCAGATACTCTTCGTACCAATCCTGATCGTTAGCCGACGATATGGGTAGATCGGGTGCGACGAAGCGAACGCGGGGATCGCCGCGCACCTCGACCCCGGCGTCAAACAGCTTTCGCAGGATACGCGGGACGTATGCTGCGGCGATGCGCTCATGGACGAGTAACTTCTCGGCGGCATTGCACACCGAGGGGCGCTGTGTCTTGGCATTCATCACAATTTCGTCCGCCATGTCGAGATCGGCGGAATCATCGACGAAGACATGGCAGTTCCCCGCTCCCGTCTCAATCACCGGGACAGTAGAGTTTTCCGTCACGTACTGAATGAGCCCCGCGCCGCCACGAGGAATAACCACGTCGATGAACCCCCGAGCCGTAATCAGTTCCTGGACCGACTGGCGCGTCCCAGAGTCCAGCAACTCGATAGCGCCCTCGGGCATGCCAGCCACCTTCGTCATGATCTCCACCAGCCCTTGATTCGTGCGCGCAGCTTCTTTCCCGCCACGCAGGACGATGGCGTTCCCCGCCTTCAATGCCAGCACAGCAGTATCCACCGTGACATTGGGGCGAGACTCATACACGATGCCGATCACTCCCAGCGGCACACGGATCTTGCGGATATGCAGCCCATTGGACTTGGTCCATTCTGCAAGAACCTCGCCGATGGGATCGGGCAGGGCCGCCACGTCGCGCACACCGGCCGCCATCTCCTTGATTCGTGAGGAGGTCAGCAGAAGGCGGTCGCGCTTAGCGCCTTGCATGCCGGAGTTCTCCACATCCGCGGCATTGGCGTCGAGAATGGCTTTCTGGGACGCTTCCAGAGAGTCCGCAATGGCGAGCAGGAAAGAATTCTTGTCGTCGGTCGAGAGCAGGGCAACTTTCGCCGACGCACGACGCGAACGCAGAATTTTCTCCTGTGTGGAAACCGAGATGGAAGGACCGGCCATCAGCTCAACCTCTGTCCGGGAAAATACGTTCCTATCTTGCCGCAGATTCCCAATGTAATGGCCTGGGGATGCCGCCCGTTCACGATCGCCACGTGGACCCCGGCCTCGCTGGCGAGCTTGGCGGCACGCAACTTGGAAAGCATGCCGCCGCGGCCTAGCGAGCTCTTGCCATTGCATTGAGCTTCGAGAGCAGGAGTCAATTTCCGAATCACACGCTGCAGACGTGGCTTTTTGTGGCCGTTTGGAATCATGAATCCATCAACATTGGTCAGCAGCAAAAGCCAATCGGCCTTCACGGCGGTGGCGAGAAGTGAACTCAGTTCGTCGTTGTCCCCGAACGCGCCTTCCAGCTCGCGGACGGAAACGCTGTCGTTTTCATTCACGATCGGCACTACACCCAGCGAAAGCAACTCTGCCAAGGTGTTCTGCAGGTTGCGATAGCGAATCGAAGAAGTGAAGTCGTCGCTCGAGAGCAGCAATTGAGCAACAATTTTCTTCCCGAAAAACAGGCGCTCGTAGGTGTGCATCAGCTTGCTCTGCCCTACCGCGGCGCACGCCTGCATGCGGGGGACGCCAGTTGGCCGTTTTCGCAGATTCAGACCCGACATGCCGGCCGCAATCGCCCCCGAGGTGACAATCAGGTACTCGTTCTTAGACAAATCAAACTGGTCCACCATGCCGCGCAGCAGATTGATATTAATCTGCCCGCCCGGGGCAATGAGACTGGTGCCGACCTTGATGACTACTCGCATGTTTCCTGGTTCTTGCGATTTCGCGCTGCCGCGGATCCCCCATGGGGAAAATGCAGCCCGGAAGGGACAACAGTTCTATCCTGCCGTTAGAATGGGCTTTCTGGCAAGTTGAAATTCACCGCTTATGCCCGCTTCCAACGCGACCAGCCGATTCTCCGATCGAGTCGAGAACTACGTCCGTTATCGTCCCGGATATCCCGCTGAGGCTTTGCGGGTGCTGGAAATGGAGTGCGGCCTGATTCCGCGGCACGTCATTGCGGATGTCGCTTCGGGCACCGGCATCTGGACCCGCATGCTCCTGGAAAATGGCAACCGCGTCTTTGCGGTCGAACCCAACGCGGAGATGCGTAGGGCAGGAGAGCGATTGCTTTCCGCTCTTCCGAACCTGATCAGCACCGCCGGAAACGCTGAAGCTACGACGCTGCCAGAGGGCAGCGTGGATTTCGTCACAGCGGCGCAGGCCGCGCACTGGTTCGAGCGGGGCGCCGCCCGCCAAGAGTTCGTCAGAATTCTCAAACCGGGCGGATGGCTGGTACTGCTGTGGAACGAGCGGCTGATCGACCGCACCCCTTTTCTGCACGCCTATGAACAATTGCTCCTGACTCATGGAACGGACTACGAAGAGATCCGTCATGAGCGCACCACGGAAGCGGTGAACGAGTTTTTTGATCCCGCACCGTACGCGGAACGCAGCTTCGCCATGCGGCAGGAATTCGATTATGCGGGCCTGGAGGGCCGCCTGCTTTCGTCCTCGTATGCGCCCGCGCCAGGGCATACGAAGCATGCGCCCATGTTGCGGGAATTACGCCGCATCTTCGACGAGAACTCTTCCGCGGGGCGCGTTGTGTTCGAGTACACGACTCGCATTTACTTTGGAAGATTGAAGTAGCATCGCGAGTCACTGAAGATTCAATCAGGAAGTAAATGATGAAACAAACTGGCATTGACGTTCCCGTGTCGCAGGAAAAATCATTCCATATGACACCGGATGAATTTCGCCGCTACGGCCATGCGGTGGTCGACTGGATCGCGGACTACCAAACTCGCGTTGAATCGCTTCCAGTGATGTCGCGGGTGAAACCCGGCGACATTCGCGCGATGCTGCCCGAGAGGCCTCCGGCTCAAGGCGAGGCTTTTGAGGAGTTGCTCAAAGATATGGACCGCGTCATGCTTCCGGGCATCACGCATTGGCAGTCGCCGAACTGGTTCGGATATTTCCCCTGCAATGCTTCGGGGCCGGGAATTCTGGGCGACCTGCTGTCCTCCGGACTGGGCGTGCAGGGCATGTTGTGGTCGACCAGTCCAGCTTGCACGGAATTGGAGACGCATGTGATGGATTGGCTGGTGGGAATGCTCGGCCTGCCCGAGAAATTTCGGTCTTCCGCCAGCGGCGGGGGCGTCATTCAAGACACGGCCTCAAGCGCTGCTTTGTGCGGTCTGCTCGCAGGTCGCGAGCGGGCAACGAACTACGTCACCAACCAAAAGGGATGCGACGGACGGCTGGTGGCGTACGTATCCACGCAAACCCATTCTTCGCTGCAAAAAGCAGCCATGATTGCGGGCATTGGGGTCGATAATCTGCGAGCTATCGAGGTGGACGAAAGCTTCGCGATGAAGGCCGACGTGCTGGCCAGGCAGATAGAAGCTGATCGGAATGCCGGACTCACTCCCTTCTTCGTTTGCGCAACGATGGGAACGACATCGTCTAATGCCATGGATCCGCTGATCCCGCTCGGCCAGTTGTGTCGCAAGAACAACCTTTGGCTCCATGTGGATGCTGCCATGGCGGGGACGGCGATGCTCTGTCCGGAGTTTCGGCATTTTCAGAACGGGGTGGAGTTCGCCGACAGCTACAATTTCAATCCGCACAAGTGGATGTTCACCAATTTCGATTGCAGCTGTTTCTGGGTAGCGGACCGGAAGGCGTTGATTCAGACACTCAGCATTCTCCCGGAGTATTTGCGAAATCAGGCGACCGAATCCGGAGCAGTCATTGACTATCGCGACTGGCATATTCAATTGGGGCGCCGCTTCCGGTCGTTGAAGCTGTGGTTTGTGATCCGGCATTACGGAGTGGGGGGCTTGCAACATCACGTTCGCGAGCATGTTCGTCTCGCGCAAGAGTTCGCAAGTTGGGTAAGGCACGACGCCCGGTTTGAATTGGCGGCGCCGGTGCCGTTAAACCTGGTTTGTTTTCGGCTCAAGAGTGGGGACACGGCCAATCAGGCGATCATGGACCGACTGAATCAGAGTGGGGATCTGTTCCTGACGCATACGAAGCTCAACGGCAGGCTTACCCTGCGGCTTTGCGTGGGACAGACCACAACACAAGCGGGCCATGTTGAGAGGGCATGGAAACGGATCCAGCAGGAAGCAGAAGCCGTTGAAGAGTAACTGGGCGATGCTGGTCTAGTCCGCTGGCATCGGTGCGCTGCGCACCTGCGGCGGGGCTGGAACGATGTCAAGTTCGGGCTCCGGCGCGGTCTGGATCCACTTTCGAACTTCCGGCAGCGCGGCCCGCATGGCGGCTTCACCCACTCGGATCAGGTCGTCGGCCCGTTTGAAGTCGTCATAGGCGTATCCCGCCACATCGGGTTCGATGACCAGGTCAGCACCGCTCCGCCAAATGCTCGACATCGTGTCCTGAGCGATCGCGAACGATTGCCCGATCACTTCCAAGAGGTGCCGCGGAGCTCCCTTCTGTGTCCAGGTTCCCCTCAGGTGCACCGCGATGACGCGATCGGCGCCCATTTCGCGGACGGGATGCGTTGGCACGGGATGCGACAACATCCCGTCGACGAAATACCGTCCACGAATCTCGACTGGCAGGAACATTCCAGGATAAGCACAGCTGGCTCGTACGGGATCGATCACCGAGCCCGAGTGGAACACCACGGCTTCTCCGGAGTTGAAATCCGTCGCCGTGACCCCGAGCGGAATGCGTAACTCTTCAAACGTTTTGCACTTCAAGGTGCGCGTCAAAAACGCGATCATCCGATCATTGGAGGCGAATCCGCAGCGCGACAGAGTCCAGCGGGCGAAGGAAGTGAAGCGCGTGTTGTGCGCGACGTCCTGCATCTCGGCCAGCGTGAGTCCGCTGCAGTAGCAGGCGCCGATCAGCGCTCCTACGCTGGTCCCGGCGATGACACGGACAGGAATATTTTCTTCTTCCAGAACTTTGAGGACTCCGATATGCGCGATGCCGCGGGCAAAGCCTCCGCCCAGGGCGACGCCAATGGAAGGGATGGGGGCTGCAGTCGGAATAGCAGATTTGCGGGAGAGTTCTCGCCCGAACGCTTGCACGGACCGAATGATCTTCCCGAAACCGTTCACTGCGAACCCCACGTCTCCAGCATGTTATGCCGGGACTGCTGAATCCTTACTTGAATATTAAGATGCCATATTTCCCGGCAAGGCTGCAGAGCACCAATGGGCCAGGTGCAAGAACCTGCGACCGGCGGTAACAGTTACTACGCGCACAGCACAGAGATGACGAATTCCCTGTATTCCTGCTAACTTGCGGACAGTATGATGCGAGAGATTTCAGCCGGGGGAGTGGTTATCCGAAAAGTGGACGGGGCCTGGTCGATGGCCGTCATCGAGCTGCCTCCCAAGTCTAAATCCAAATCTGCCGGTAAAAAGCGCGGATCCAGGGCAAAGGCCAAGCCCGTCCTATGCTTGCCTAAAGGATTGGTGGATGCCGGAGAGAAGGCTTTGGAGGCAGCCCTTCGGGAGGTACGGGAAGAGACGGGGGTTGTGACCGAGCCCGTCGCGAAGCTGGCCGACATCAAATACGTGTATGTGCGCTCCTGGGGGGACAAGGAGCGAGTGTTCAAGATCGTCAGCTTCTATCTGCTGCGTTACCAATCGGGAACGATCAATGACATCTCTAAAGAGATGCGGATCGAGGTCGCTTTGGCAAAATGGATTCCGCTGGACGACGCACCTAAATTGCTGGCGTACAGTGGCGAGAAACAAATGGCGCGTCAGGCTCTGGAGTATTTGAAGGAGCATGCTGAGTTGTAGGTTCGATTTTCAAAGTTTCAAGTTTCGAGTTTCAGAATTGGAAGGCGTGCTCGTGCGCGCGATCACATTGTTTGGCTCAACACACAACAGCTCCGCCTGCTGTGATTCCAGGCCTAGATAAATTCCCGGTAAAGCGATTACCATTGCGGGTTCAAGAGTCTGGTCGGGAACTATGCCCGACGCAGCGTCCATCAATCGACATCCCGTACTGCTCTCGAATCTGCTGCGTGGTTTGAATCGATCGATCATGAGGCCTCATTATGAAGCGCATCAATAAAGTCGCCGTCCTGGGCGCCGGAACGATGGGCGCCCGCATCGCCGCGCATTTCGCCAATGCCGGCGTACCCAGCTATCTTTTCGACATTGTGCCGCCGGATGCTGATGGACCGGCACGAAACAAGATCGCCGCGGCCGGTTTAGAGGCGGCGAAGAAATCTAAGCCTGCCGCGTTTATGGAGCCCTCGCTCGCACGACTGGTTACGGTGGGCAATTTCGAAGACGACATTAACAAGCTTGCCGACGTGGACTGGATTATCGAAGCCGTGGTCGAGAATCTCGAGATCAAGCGCGCTTTGCTAAGAAAAGTGGAAGCCGTGCGCAAGCCGGGAACCATTGTGACTACGAATACCAGTGGATTGCCGGTGCACAAGATCGCGGAAGGATTTTCCGACGATTTTCGCTGGGCCTGGTTCGGCACGCACTTCTTCAATCCTCCGCGCTACATGCGCCTGCTGGAAATTATTCCGACGCCCGAAGCCGATAAGGCGGCGATCGATGCCATCGCTCATTTTTGCGACGTTCGGCTGGGCAAGGGCGTGGTCATCGCGAAAGACACACCGAACTTCATCGGCAATCGAATCGGAACATTTTCTGTATTGAATGTGATGCGACTCATGCAGGAGATGGGCCTGAACATCGAGGAGGTGGACGCACTCACCGGACAGGCGGTGGGATGGCCAAAATCCGCGACCTTTCGAACGATCGATCTCGTCGGCCTCGATATCCTCGGCCACGTAGTTGGAAACATGACCCAGAACGTGCACGACGAACGCAGCGACCTGAAGCTGCCGGATTTTTTCAATCAGATGCTCGAGCACAAGTGGCTGGGGGACAAAACCAAGGGAGGGTTCTACAAGAAATCGAAGTCCAATGGGAAAGAGGAAGAACGCCTGGCGCTGGATTGGAAGACGCTGCAATACCATCCGCGGCAGAAGCCGAAGTTTGCGGCGCTCGACATGGCCAAGAACATCGAGGATACGGGAACGCGAATTCGCACTTTGCTGGGTCTGAATGGCGGCGGGCCACAAAAGGGTGACAAGGCGGCGGCCTTCCTGTGGTCAGCCCTCAGCGATCTCTGGAACTATTCGGCAAACCGCGTGCCGGAGATTTCCGACTCTGTGGTCGAAATCGATCGCGCCATGAAGATGGGATTCAACTGGGAACTTGGACCGTTTGAGTTGTGGGATGCGGCCGGAATCGAGTCCACAGTCGCGCGCATGAAGAAGGAAGGCAAGACCGTGCCGCCGAATGTGGAGCGCCTCCTGGCATCAGGCCAGAAATCCTGGTACATCGACGATCCGAAATCTCCCGCGGGAAAGAAGTATTGGGAGATGGGAACCGAGAGTTGGGAGCCAGTCCAGGTCCCGGCAGGGGTGTGGTCCGTGACGGTCGCGAAGAAGTCAAACGGGGTGGTAAAGAAGAATTCCGGAGCGTCGCTGGTGGATTTGGGCGACGGCGTAGCCTGCCTCGAGTTCCACAGCAAGATGAACTCGCTGGGCGCCGACATCATCAGCCTGATCACGCAGTCTCTGAAGCCGGGCGGCCCCGGAGACGGATTCGAGGCGTTCGTGATCACCAACGATGCTGGCAACTTTTCGGTGGGCGCAAATCTGATGTTGTTGCTGATGAGCGTGCAAGAAGAAGAATGGGATGAGGTGGATCTGGCGATCAAGCAGTTCCAGGGCATGACCCAGGCCATCAAGTTCTCCCCTAAGCCGGTAGTCTCAGCGCCGTTTGGCTTGTGCCTGGGCGGCGGAACGGAAATCTCACTGCATACTGCGGCACGTCAACCTCATGCCGAACTCTACACAGGACTAGTCGAGATCGGGGTGGGATTGCTTCCGGGCGGCGGTGGCTGCAAAGAGATGCTGCTGCGCGCCGTCGACAGTGCAGCGGCGGCGCACGGTAAGGCTTCCCCGGAAGCCCTCGCCGGCTCGGTCGAAATGATGGAAGCGATGAAGAGAGCCTTCGAGACCATCGCTACGGCGAAGGTCGCCACCTCGGCCCACGAGGCCCGAGCATTGGGATTCCTGAACGACTCCGACCGCATCACCATGAATCGCGAGCGCGTGCTTACAGACGCGAAGAACCGGGCGCTCGAACTGGTCCGCGCCGGATACGAACCGCCGGTGCCGCGAACCGATATTCCTGCACCCGGAGAAAACCTGCTGGCTGCGCTGAAGATGGGAGTTCATCTCATGCGCCAGGGGGACTACATCACCGATTACGAGGTGAAGCTGGGCGGAAAGATCGCCGAAGTCCTGTGTGGCGGTCATGTCACTCCCGGCACTCCGGTGAGCGAGCAATACATTCTTGATCTCGAGCGCGAGGGCTTCAAATCGCTTTGCGGCGAGAAGAAAACGCAGGAGAGAATTCAGTACACGCTGAAAACGGGAAAGACACTGCGAAACTAGATTTCCGGTGAAACGTTTCGAAGGACTGGAGTGAAATAATCCAAGCATGCGCAAAACTGCAGCACTGCTTACATTCGCCATCATGTTGTTCAGCCCGGTCGTGAATTGGGCTCAGAAGGAGAGTCCACCGGCAAAGGAATCCGCGCCGGACGTTCCGGACGCGATCGCCGTTCCCTCAGGCTTGGAACCCGTGTTGTTTGCACATGCGAAAGGATCGCAGATCTACATCTGCCAGCAGGGCGCAAGCAAGCACTTTGAATGGACGCTGAAGGGCCCGGAAGCGGAACTGAAGGACCGCAAAGACAAAGCTATCGGTCAGCATACTGCCGGGCTTACTTGGAAATTGAAAGACGGTAGTGAGGTGACAGGAAAGCCTGCGGCGGAAGTGGACTCCCTGGATTCGGAATCCATTCCCTGGGTGCGGATTGACGTTCTGACGAACTCTGGGAAGGGCGCGCTGGCGCACGTGACGACCATTCAACGCGTGCACACGCATGGTGGGAAGCCCGGCAATGACGTTTGCGACGAGGCACACAAAGACACCGAAACCAAGAGTGAGTACACCGCGGATTATTACTTTTTTGCCCCGGCAAAGTGACGCCGGATGCTGGGGCCTAGGGCCGGGCATCTAACAAGGGTAGGGCGTTTCTGGAGAATTCTTATGCATGAAGTCATCATCGCTTCGTCTGTTCGCACACCCGTGGGGCGGGCCTACAAAGGCACGCTCCGCGCCACTCGTCCCGATGAACTGGCGGCGATCGCAATCAAGGGAGCGCTTGATCGCGTGCCGCAACTCGACAAGAAAGAAATCGAAGATGTGATTCTCGGCTGCGCCATGCCCGAAGCCGAGCAGGGGATGAACGTTGCCCGTATTGCGTCCCTGCGTGCGGGATTGCCGGTCGAAGTATC
>JAICJP010000155.1 GCA_025928375.1 Candidatus Sulfotelmatobacter sp. | reverse complement strand
GCCGCGCAGCAGTGCTGGGATCTGAATCCATTTCCGCGACACTACCGGGTCAAAATCTGCGAGTTTTGCTTGGGCAGTCCGTCTATGTCCGTCGCGATTTCGAGTTCTGTGGGCCACACCCCTCCACGATTCAACCCTTCGGGAATCCCTGCATACCAAACTCAAAAACATAGCTCCCCACACCAAAAAATCGTGCTACTCTGCTTCGCTTAACCCGGAGTGCATCATCCATGTCCTGCTTTTTACGCGCGGCCGTTGTGACTCTTCTTCTGCTGCGGGGAGTGCTAACCGTAGCGACTGGGGATAACACGAAGCCGCCAGCTATCAATGCGGAGCTTGGGGCTGCCGACCAGCTCTATCGCGCGGGCAAGTTCGCGGAAGCCGAGACCAGATATCAGGCGATCCTCAAAACCGATACGAAGCTAGTGGCTGCCCAAGTCGGACTTGTGCGGGCAATGTTGCGGCAACAGAAGCTTGATGAAGCGATGGACGCGGTGAACGCAGCGTTGGCCCCGCCGGCAAATGCTGCGGCATTGCTGGCAGCAAAAGGGGATGTCCAGTTTCGTCGTGGTGAAATGTCGGATGCGGAAGTGTCCTACCTGACGGCAAAGAAGCTTGACCCAAAGGAGGTGCATGCTTATCTCGGGCTGGCGCGATTGTATGGTTCCTACTCCCTGTACCGTCGAGCCTATGACCAATTACAGAGCGCCCATGAAATCGCTCCTGACGATCTCGAGGTGCAGAGGGCGTGGTTGAGAATGCTTCCCCGAAAAGAAAGACTGGCAGCTATGGAGGCCTACCTCGGCGGTCCCCATCCCGATGATGAAGAAGAAACAAAGTGGATGACGGAGTATTTGGGATTTCTGAAAGCGACAGTGGACAAGCCGGTTCATGCGTGCAGGCTGATCAGCAAGGTGGAGCAGACCGAGACAAAATTAGAGACGATGTATGGACAGGACATACATCGGGTGCGAGGAATCGGTTTGTCCGTTCGACTCAATGATCGCAATGCCCATCTTTTGCTGGACACCGGGGCAGGGGGCATCATGGTGAACCGTAAGCTCGCTGAGAAAGCGGGACTGACTCCGATTTCTGCGGTGCACTACGGAGGTGTAGGAGATAAAGGCTTGCAGAGCGGCTACACGGCGGTCGCGGATCACATCCGAATCGGCGAGCTAGAGTTCCAGGATTGTGTTGTCTCGGTCAGTGACAAAGGCTCGGTCGCCGATGAGGACGGGTTGATCGGGGCCGATGTTTTCGGGAGGTATCTCATTGACATTGACCTTCCGGGAATGCGGCTCAAACTATCTCCGTTGCCGAAGCGTCCGGAAGACACAGTGGCTCCAACATCGCTGAACAGCGAAGGGGAGGAGCAAGCGAACGCGGAGCAGCGGGAAGACAGCGAGAAAAACGGGACTTCGACGGTTCAAAATTCCCCAACGCCCACGTTAAAACCAGCACGACGCTTGCCCAGAGATCGTTACCTTGCTCCTGAGATGGCGGACTGGACCAAAGTCTTCCGCTTTGGTCACACTATCTTGGTGCCCACGAGTGTGAACGACTCCAAGGCTATGCTGTTTGGACTCGACACGGGAGCGTTTACCAATATCCTTTCCGTGCGTGCTGGGCGGCAGGTCAGCAAGGTTGATTCCGACGACCGTGTGCGGGTTCATGGTGTGAACGGCGCGGTAAACAAGGTGTACAGGTCGGAAAAGGCGACTTTGCGCTTCGCTCGGTTTCAGCAGTCGAACTTAGACATCATCACGCTGGATCTCTCCACCATCAGCCGCCGTACCGGGACGGAGGTATCCGGCTTTCTGGGCTTTGCGATGCTGAGACAGCTTGAGATTGAGTTGGACTACCGTGACGGGCTTGTTGACTTCAAGTACGACCCCAAGCGCGTAAACCTCTACGCGAGATAGGCTGCTAAACTCACTAGGAGGGGCTCGCCGCGGCAGCCTGCCTCCGGTTCGCCGGCATCCCGTCGATAGCAACCTTTGCTCCGGCACACCACGCCTTTTGCGATGGCCGGGCTCTTTTGCGTGCGGAAAGCTAGAGCGAATCAAGGAGATTGGGCGGGGCGGTCAGTGCCAAAGAATGGTTTGGACCTACGGCCTGTTGGAGCAGTGCGGAAATGTGCGCCTCAAGCATGTGGCGAGCGCCGGAAGCGAAGCCGGTGAAGCGAAACGGTTGAAAATAACCCATGCCGCCGCGCATGGGAAACATCATTTCGGCTTTGCCTTGCAATAATCCAGCCCCAACTTGAAAGACCATGAGGACCTTGGTGCGTTCGTCGATATATGGCGTCAGTTCCAGCAGTCCACCGGTAATCGAGAGGCGGTACAGCTTGCCGGCGTGCAGCCGCTTGTTTTCCAGTTGGATGGTGATGGGTACAGTTCCCCGCAGGCCTACCCGGGGGGCGCGGACCGTGCGATACATCGGTGAGAACGGGCTCATAACGAAGGCTCAAACACTGATTAATGCGAAACGTACTGCAGATCACTGCCCTGCACGTGCTCGCTGTGTACGCGATTCGTGCGTTTCATTCCATTCCAGTCATATTCATAGGCGACGCCGCAACCCAGGCACACTTGGTAGTGATGTCCATTGCTGTCAATGCGGGGCCACGAGAAGCGGTGCGTGCAGGTTTGGCGAAGGATCAGTTTCAAGAGCTTCAATGGGTCACTCCCTGGTTGCGGCTCTTCCAATGGTCGAGCCAGCGCGAGAAAAACGGTTTGTGTTGCCCTTCCAGCAGGCCTTTCAGCGTGGAGAGCAGGATGTTCGGGGGTTGGGACTTTGACAAGAAAGTGTCAACCGATTTCAGCTTGTTCGCGGGCAGCGGACCGTAGGCCGATAACAGCATGATGGGGACGCGCGAGTTGATGCTCTTCATCTTGGCCGCGACCACGTCACCCCGCATGCCCGGCATCTGGTAATCAAGCACGACCGCATCGATGATGCGCGAGCGGAACAGCCGCAGCCCGTCATCCCAGCCCGTCGCCTCGAGGACTTCGTAGCCGCTTTGTTCCAGGAACATCTTGCGCCCGATCAATCCACTCCAGTGGTCGTCGATACACAGAATTGTTGCCTTCGCGCGGGACATACACTCCTCACTCTGTATCGTCTGAGTTGTTCAGCGAAGCGGGTTCCACGGAGAGCTCCGCTTGCTGGACTACGAAGTGGTGGGCAAGTCGATTTTGTACCGGCTCATGTATTACGACAAATTACCAATGGGCACTTGACTGGCAGTTACCCCTCCTCGCCTGACGGTCGTGAGCGTGCAGCGTCGAAGGCAAACATCCGCACGACTGCCACACGGAAACTCCCTTCAGTTGGCGCCGGAGAATTACCTGTGGGGACCGTCGCGTAGGCTATTCACCGGCGCAGAACTCGGCCGTATTTCTCCATTTCTCAGAGCCTTTGTTCCCGGGGTCTTAACTCTCTAGCACCTTGGTGCTATGGATGGCACGGGCGAGCCATTTACCTGAGCGGACCCCACAGCTACAGTAGTCCTCGAGCAGCACTTGGGGGAGGGCTGATCAACAGACGCCCAAGACTCAGAAGTGAGTCTGGGGCGTTTTGTTTTGCCCGCAAATGTCACTCGTAGCGACAGCCCCTTGGATCTCTATGTAGACACAGCCGCCCTCGGCTGTTTTGCCGAGCGAAGCTCGGCAGGTTTTCGAAAGCTCAAAGCACTACCTTGCTCCATTCTCTCGGATTACCCTCGATTCCTTCCTAAGTGATAGATTTATTGGCACCCTTCGTCAGAGACGATTTGAGGACTTCTGCATGTCCACTCCCATTGCACGTCGCGAATTCCTGGCTGGCATAGCCGCCGTGACCGCCGCCCATGCTATTCCCTCCTTCGGAGCTCCAAAGGATTCCAGCTCGCCTTTTCGGATAGCAGTGATTAATGACGAGATCTCGCAGGACTTTGGCCACGTCTGCGAAGTGGCGGCTCGCGATTTCGGCATGCGCTGGATCGAACTTCGCAGCATGTGGAAAAAGAACATAGTCAGCCTCGATGAGAAGGAAGTCGCGGAAGCCCGCCGCATCATCGAGAAGAATCAGCTCAAGGTTACCGATATTGCCAGCCCGCTGTTTAAGGTCGATTGGCCCGGTGCTCCCAAATCGAAGTTCAGCGAGGCAAAAAGTTTCAACGCAGCATTCGACTGGAAACAGCAGGATGAAGTGTTGGAGCGCGCCATCGAAATGGCCAAGGTATTCGACACGGACCGCGTGCGCTGCTTCGATTTCTGGCGCCTGGAGGACCAGACCCCTTATCGGGCTGCCATGAATGACAAGTTGCGGGAAGCGGCTGAAAAGTGCGGCAAAAGTGGACTGATCCTGGTCCTGGAAAACGAGCCGGCCTGCAACACCGCAACCGGAGCCGAGGCGGCAAAAGTTCTCACCGCGGTGCAGGCCCCGGCATTCATGTTGAATTGGGATCCGGGCAACGCTGCCGCGAGTGGCGAAATCCCATATCCCGACGGATACAAGCTTCTGCCGAAAGACCGCATCGGGCACTGCCACTGCAAAGATGTCGT
This sequence comes from Candidatus Sulfotelmatobacter sp., assembly GCA_025928375.1. Classification (GTDB taxonomy): domain Bacteria; phylum Acidobacteriota; class Terriglobia; order Terriglobales; family Acidobacteriaceae; genus Sulfotelmatobacter. The sequence goes on along the minus strand of JAICJP010000155.1, from coordinate 5,188 downwards.
GAAAAAAGGCAAGAAGTACGACTGGGCGCCGATGGGCGGCGGCCTTATCGACTGGGCAGGACAGTTCCGTGCTCTCAAGCAAGATGGATATCGGTTCGCAGTAAGTCTGGAGACTCACTGGAACGGGGGAGGCTCTCCCGAGGAGTCGACGCGCAAGAGCTGGGCAGGGATGAAGAAGTTGCTGCAGCAAGCGGGCGCGCTGTAACCACCACGAACCACGTAGCCCCGGACCCATTGGTCCGGCGGAGCCAATCAGTATGACAGATCAAACGAGACGCACATTCCTGAAGCAGGCGGCGCTAGGCACGGCAGCCGTTTTAGCGTATCCATCCGCGCGTGCGCTGGGAGCAAATGATCGCATCCGGGTCGGAATGATCGGCGTTGGCGACCGCGGCAACGACCTTCTCGACCAGATTCGCAAAGTGCCGAATGTGGATCTGGTCGCCATGGCAGACATCTACAGCCGCCGCCGCGATCAGGCCAAGAGCAAAGTTCCTGGCATTCAAACCTTCGACGACTACCGTCGCTTGCTCGACATGAAAGATATCGATGGCGTGATCGTGGCCAGCCCGCTGCACATCCACGCCCGACATTTCATCGACACGCTAGCTGCGGGAAAAGATCTTTACTCCGAAAAGACCATGACCTGGTCGATCCCCGAAGCGGATCGTTGCCTGAATGCCGCGAAGACTTCGGGCAAAGTTGTGCAGATCGGGCTGCAGCACGAGAGCTCGGGAGCGCTCACCGACGCCCGGCAGTGGATCAAGGATGGTTGGGTAGGGAAGGTGACTCAGGTCGAATCCTACATGGGACGAAACACGCCTCACGGACACGGGCAGTGGGTGCGGCCCGTTCCCTCCGACTGCACCGAGCAGAACGTGGATTGGAAGGCGTTTCTCAATGGGCGCCCGGACCGGCCGTTCGATCCGTACAAGCTAATCAACTGGCGTTTGTTCTGGGAATTCTCTGGCGGGAATTGCGCGGAAAACATGGTCCACCAGATGGCGTGGATCATGAGCGCTCTCGACCTGCCGGAGCCCAGCGCAGCTTATATGTCCGGCGGAGTGTTTTCGGAGAAGGATGGACGCGAGGTTCCCGACACGATCGTGGTCACTCTCGAGTTTCCGCAAGACACGGTGGTCACGTGGCAATCGACATTCAGCAACAAGCATTACGGGCTCGGCGACCGAATTCTCGGCAGCGACGGCACGCTGGAGCACCACTTCGAAGAGCCCCTGGAATACTGGCCGGAGAAAGTGAACCGTCCAAGTGGGGAGTCGACGAAAGGGCAGAGCCCGAACCAGGATCACATGAAGAACTGGATCGACTGCATCCGCAGCCGGGGCACGCCGAACGCCCCGGTGGAACTGGGTTACCGCTCGGCCCTGGCGGTTCACATGGCCAACCTGTCCTACAGGCACAAGAAACGGATGACTCTGGAAGAAGCCAAATCGATGCAGCCGGAGTATTCATGATCGGAGCCGTCGATATCGGCGGGACCAAAATTGCCGTTGGCATGGTGGATGATAAGGGCAAGGTGCTCTCCCGAATGGAGTCGCCTACGGACCCGAACCGATATTCGGATGGGATCGAACTCATTGCCCACATGCTACGCAGGACTGCGCAGAGGGCAGGGGGGCAAGTTACAGGTATCGGGATCGGGTCGACAGGGCCCGTCGATCCCATGCGAGGTGAGTTTGGGGATGTCGATTTCCTTCCCGGGTGGAGAGGGAAGAGTCCGGTCAAAGATCTGGCTCAGGTCTTTAGTGTGCAGGTTGCGCTCGAGAACGACGCCGATGCCGCTGCGCTCGCCGAAGCCGGATGGGGCGCGGGACGCAACCGGACGCGCCTGATCTACGTCACGGTCGGAACCGGGATCGGCGGCGGCATCATCCTGGACGGAAAACTTTATCGTGGCGTGGATGGCGCGCACCCTGAGATTGGGCATCACGTCATCGATCCCGCGGGACCACAATGCACCTGTGGGTTCCGCGGTTGCTGGGAATCGCTCGCCGCCGGGCCGGCCATGGTCGGATGGTTACAACACAATGCCCCAGCCGGCTATCCGCATGGCGATGGAATCACGGCGAAACGCATCTGCGAACTGGCGCGGGAAGGCGATAAGGTCGCGGTGCAGGCGGTGGAGACCGAGGCCTACTATCTGGGACTGGGGCTCGCCAATCTGATCAACCTGTTCACCCCGGATGCGATCGTACTCAGCGGCAGCGTGATGAAAAGTGCTGACCTCATGATGGAGAGGATGCGCACGCTCATTCGTAGCGGTTGCCGCTTCGTGCCGGCGAATAAGACGGAGTTGGCCATGGCCTCCTTGGGCGATGACACCAACCTCATTGGCGCCGCGCGAGTTTGGCATTACCGCTTCGCATCAGCTCACAGCTAGGAATTATTGTGCCGCGGTTTTTGTTCACACTCGTGTGGGGAACATCACAGAGCTGCCTGCAAGCGGACTACGCGCGCTTGAAAACCAGCTTGAGCCCATCCGCTTGCAGAATACGCTTGATCTGGCTACGGGCATGGACGGCCCAGGGACCTGACGTATCGAGCCGGATGTAGGCTTGCCAGTGCTTGAGAGCCTTCCGGGGCTCACGCAGCTTCTCGTAGGCGAGTGCGAGATTGTAATGTGCGTCGGCGTACGTGGGAGCCAGCTGAATAGCGATCTTGTAGGTCTGCACCGCTTCCTGCACCCGTCCAGTTTCGTCGAGGACGTTGCCCAGATCGAAATAGGCGAGGGCATAACGGGCATCGGATTCAATAGCGCTGCGATAGTGCTTTTCCGCGTGGCCGAATTCCTGGCGGTTGTAGTAGAGCGTGCCCAGATTGATGTGCGCGGCGGCGTGCGTGGGTTCGAGTTCCAAAACTTTGTGGTAGGCCGCCATGGCTTCGGGCTGGGTGGCGGGATTCTCTTCCAGGGCAATCCCACGAGCGAACAGCGCCGAAATTTCGTGATCGCGGGGAGTGGGTTCGGGCCGCGGAACGGGAGTCGTGGTCACAACCTTCTCGCGTTCGGAAAAATCCATCAGGAACTGTCCGGCGATCGGCTCCAGCAGCTTGCCTTCATGCCGGAATGCGACGCGGTGCTTCCTGGTTGACCACGCTCCGGCTTCCAGCAACGGCTTCTCGATCCCAGCTGCCTGCTTGCGCATGGCCTCCAGCGACTCCCGAATCACATTGGGGCGGACGCTCATGGCGCAGAGATCGCGTATTTTTTTGATTTCCAGCAGGTCGGAGAAGCTGTAGCTCTCGTTGGGCGCCACCAGACCGCTCCGCTCCCAGTTGGCTAACTGGCGCGGGGTGACGTGCAGAATCCTCAATAAATCGGTTCGACTGTACACAGGACACAAGACCCTGACGAGTAAGGCATTTGCGCTCATTATCTTCAACTTGGGCGCACAACGCAACTAGGATCGCTGTGCAAGGCTGTGGAGAACCAGGTTGATTTACATGCAGCGGAAATGGTGCAACGGGCAATTCATGCAGGGACAGCATTCGAAGCCGCTACCCGGATGTTCCATACGGCCCTCGCTACCTTCACACCGCAACGGCGGCCGACTGGTACTCCTCGTACGTACCTTTGAAATCAGTGATCTTGTGATCGCTTTCGAAGTGCCACACGCGCGTAGCGACTTCGTCGATCAAATCGTGGTCGTGCGTGACCAGCAGGACCGTGCCGTGGTAGCGCTGCAGCGCGATGTTGAGCGCGTTAATCGATTCCAGGTCGAGGTGGTTCGTGGGTTCGTCGAGAATGAGAACATTGGGCTTCTGCAGCATGAGCTTGCAGAAGAGCAGGCGCGCGGCTTCTCCACCAGACAGCACGTTGGTGCTCTTGGTGGCCTCATCGCGGGCGAAAAGCATCTGGCCGAGAATGCCGCGCAGTTCTTCGGTGACCGCCGACGGGTCCCACTGGTGTAGCCATTCGATGGCAGTCGTACCGGTTTCGATGAGACTGCGATGGTCCTGGGCGAAGTAGCCGATGGAAGCTTCGTGCCCCCAGTTGACTTTGCCACCGTCAACGAACGGGCCGTCGTAGCCGCTGGTTTTACGCAGTTCGGCTTCCGGCGTGGTGGGCGAATTCGCCAGGAGAGCATTCAGCAGCGTAGTTTTTCCCGCGCCGTTGCGTCCCATCAGAGCGATCTTTTCGCCCCGGGTGATGCTGGCGGTAAAGTCGCGAATTACGAGCTTCTCGTCATACGATTTGCTCAGGTGCTCGATTTCGAGGATGTGCTTGCCCGAAGGACGTTTCTGCTCGAATTTGATGAACGGGCGCTGAATGTTGGATCGGGCAAGTTCCGTTACCTGCAGGCGCTCGACTTCTTTGCGGCGCGACTGCACCTGGCTGGAACGAGTTCCGGCGGAGAATCGTGCGATAAATTCGTTCAACTGCGCAATTTTCTTCTCGCGCTGAGCGTTCTGCGCCTCGATCTGCGAGCGCACCTGCGTCTTGGCCACGACCATATCGTCATACGTGCCGGTGTAGGTGATGATGGTTTCGTAGTCGATGTCGGCAATGTGCGTACAAATGCTGTTCAGGAAGTGACGGTCGTGCGAGATAGCAATAACGACGCCATCGTAAACGTTGAGAAAGCCCTGCAGCCAGTGAATCGAATCCAGGTCGAGGTGGTTCGTAGGCTCATCGAGCAGAAGAGCTTGAGGATGGCCGAAGAGAGCCTGCGCGAGGAGCACGCGGACCTTTTGGCCGCCCTGCAGTTCGCCCATCTTGCGCGCATGCAAGTCTTCGGAGATATCCAGACCTTGGAGAAGAATCGCGGCATCGCTCTCGGCGGTGTAACCATCTTCTTCGCCCACGACGCCTTCTAGCTCCCCGAGCTTCATGCCATCTTCATCGGTCATATCGTGCTTGGCGTAGATGGCATCACGCTCCTGCAGCGCAGCCCAAAGGCGCTTGTTGCCCATGATGACGGTGTCGAGCACCGTAAAGGCATCAAAGGCGAACTGGTCCTGGCTTAACACTCCGAGCTTGCGAGGGCGGACGACGGTGCCCTTCTGCGGGTCGAGTTCGCCGCTGAGCAGCTTCATGAACGTGGATTTTCCGGCGCCATTCGGACCGGTCAAGCCGTAGCGCTTCCCCGGGGTAAACGCGGTGGAAACTTCTTCGAATAAAACCTTCGCGCCGTAGCGCATCGATACATTGCTGACTGAAAGCATAGTT
>JAICJP010000059.1 GCA_025928375.1 Candidatus Sulfotelmatobacter sp. | reverse complement strand
CACGTTGGCCCCGATGTCAGCGTTGGATTGAATTTGAAATTTACCGGCAGCTGAGCTGCCCAGTATCTGGCCGACGAGATCGGACCGACCCTTGAGGTCCAATTCCTCCGCCAGCACGCGAAGAGCGCTGTCGGAGGCGATAAAGTTCACGACTTCGACCCGCTCATCAGCGGCCAGGCAGCGCAGCAGATGCCGAAGAAAGATGGCTCCGCTGGCGCCCGTGGCCGCGACGGTCAGATTTTTGGGAGGGATGCTGGGCAACGAACCTCCGGCAGGAAGCGAATTCGCTCCGTCGAACAACGGAGCATATGGACTGGAGAAGGGGAAGTCAAGGGAACGAGAACCGGGTTATGGCGTCCACAGCCAATCTTCGATTGCGGCGGAGCGCGGCGCAACTGACCGCGCTGGCGGGAGTGGAGCGCGAGATTCGCGCGCAGGATTCCCACAATCGGCGGAAGTATCTTAAGGAATTCAATCATTCCTTTCAGAACTACAAGTCACTGCTGGATGGGCCACAACTGCATGACGTTGTGCGCGGCGCAGATATCGTCCTGATCGGTGACTACCACGCGCTGCCCGCTTCGCAAAAATTTGCCGCTTCGTTGCTGGAGCAGCGCGCGTTAGCCGGGGATCGTCCCGTGGTCCTCGGCCTCGAGACCATCTTTGCTCGCGACCAGCACATTGTGGATGAATGGTGGCGCCGTGAGATCGAAGAAGCGGAATTCCGGCAACGCATTCGCTTCGACCTGGATTGGGGCTACGACTGGGCTCCGTTCTATGAACTCCTGTTAAGCGCGCGCGATCACGCCGAAGCTCTGTACGGCCTGGATTGCATGCCGCGCGAGGACTTGCGGAAAATTGGAGCTCGCGATCGCCACGCCGCCCTGAAGCTGGCCGAAATTCGCCAGCGTCATCCCGAAGCTGCGATCTTCGTGCTGTTTGGCGAATCGCACCTGGCACCCAAACATTTACCGGGCGAATTGCGCGCGCTTATGCCGGACGCGAAGATTCTCACCGTGCTGCAGAATATCGACGCTCTTTATTGGCGGGCGGCAGGCGAACGCACCGACTCGGTGGAGGCGGTGCGGGTCAATGACGACGTGGTTTGCGTGTTCAACGCGACGCCGCTGGAGAAATACGAGAGCTACCGCCTGTGCCTCGATCAATGGAGCCGCTGCGATAACGCTCCTGACTTCGCTCCCACCATCTACAATCTGGTGGATAGTCTGGCGAGCTTCCTTGAGATCAACCGCTATTCGCCGCACAACGGCACGCAGCCGAAATTTCTGGTCGATATGCTGCCCGAGATATGTGGGGGCGCCAGCGATGCGATGCTGCGACGGCTGCTCTCGCGCAAACAAATGGACGAAGCGGAACGCAAAGCCATTCTGTCCCGCCTGGAGCAGTGCGGGAGCGCCTATGTGGCCGAGCAGAATGCGTTCTACATCCGTGAATTCCAGATGATGCACGCCGCGGAAGATGCTGCGCGTTTCCTGCATCACGCCTGCCAGGGCCTGCCGCAAAGCCACAGCGACGAGAGCAGCACTGCTCATGACGATCTTTCGCTCAACCACGGCGACCGCCTCCGGGCGCTGGATCGCTTTTACGCTCGCGTGATGGAGCATGCCATCGCCTACTTTGGCTCGCGGGTGCTTTATCCTTCCCGCCCCGCGCCGGCGGACGCGAGTTCAGGACTGATTTCTTTCGCTGCCTTGAGCAAGGCTGCGCAGTCCGCCTTGAAAAGCGACGCTGTGAAGTACGAAGCGGCTGCGCAGGAGTGGGGCTTCCGCATCGGAAGCCAGATCTATGAGGCTTACCTCGCGGGCAAGATTGCGCCTGCCGGCCTCCGTCGCCTGTTCCTGGCTCATTTGTACGAGCCGGGAGTCGCTCGCAAAATGTGCGCAGCGGTGATCGGCAGGCTGCGCTCCTTCGCGCGATCCCTTACCCGCCCGGCACACGCCTGAATGGCCAGATGCTAAGCTAGAGTTCGCATCGGCTGAAGGCTGACTGCGACGTGCCGCGTGAACGCCGAGTCCATTCGCAAACTGTTTCAACAGGTACGCCAGGGCCAACTGTCTCCTGACGACGCCGTAGACCGGCTGCGTCACTTGCCCTTCGAAGACCTCGGCTTTGCCAAGGTGGATCATCATCGCGCGCTGCGCAACGGCATGCCAGAGATCATTCTCGGAGAAGGAAAAACAACGGCGCAGGTTGCGGGCATCTTCTCGCGCCTGGCCAAGCATGGCGGAAACGTGCTCGCGACTCGGGCAACCGAAAAGCAGTTCCAGGCGGTAAAGAAGAAAGTTCGCAGTGTGGAGTACCGGGAACTAGCGCGCGCGATCGTGCTGCAGAAAGATCCCACGAAATATGGCAAGGGAGTGATCGCGGTCGTTTCGGCGGGGACCAGCGACATTCCGGTCGCCGAAGAGGCCGTCGTCACCGCCGAACTCATGGGCAATGAAGTTCAGCATCTGTACGATGTGGGAGTCGCGGGCATTCACCGGCTGCTGGCCAATCGCGAGAGTCTGACCAAGGCTCGTGTCGTTATTGTTTGCGCGGGCATGGAAGGTGCACTGCCCAGCGTGGTGGGCGGACTCGTCGGAGTTCCCGTAATCGCCGTGCCCACCAGCATTGGCTATGGAGCATCCTTCAAAGGCATGGCGGCGCTGCTGGGAATGCTGAATTCCTGCGCGTCCAACGTCAGCGTGGTAAATATTGATAACGGGTTCGGGGCGGGTTACGTGGCGTCACTGATCAACCGCTTGCCCTGAAGCTTCTGGCCATTTTCTAAGAATACGGAGCCCATCATGTCAGGATCCACTCAATCGCAAGAAAGCTCTCTTTCGCGTCGCGGCTTTTTTCGCTGGGCCAGTTCGCTGGCTGGGGCGCTGGGCATGGCGCCGCTGGTTATGTCCGCCAAAACCGTTTCGTCGCCGACGACCTCGTCGCCAGCGGCATCTTCGGATGGTGAGGATTACTACGCGAAGCTTGGGGTTCCGACCATCATCAACGCGGCCGGCACTTATACCACGCTGACGGCCGCCTGCATGCCTCCGGAGGTTTTGGCGGCGGTGCAGAAGTCGGCGCTTCATCCAGTGCGCTTGCACGAACTGCAGCAGAAGGCGGGTGAGTACGTCGCGCGTCGACTCAAGTGTGAGGGAGCGGTCGTGACTTCCGGCGCTTCGGGAGCCATCAGTCTGGCCACTGCCGCGTGCCTGCAGTATGCCAACAACCTCAACGTTGTCGACATGCCTCAAGCGATCGAGGGCAAGAAGAATCAGGTCATCGTGCAGAAGGCGCATCGCTATGAATATGACCGCGCCATGTATCTCTCCGGTGCGCGGGTGACCGAGGTGGTCACACTCGACGACTACAAGCGCGCATGCGACGCAGGCAATGCCGTGATGACAAATTTTTTCAATGCCGCGGAGGACGAGGATGGGATCGCCGGCAGCGCACAGATTGGCCGGGAAGAGTGGCTGCGAGTGGCGCACGAGCACAAGATTCCGTGCCATCTGGATGCTGCGGCAGACATGCCTCCTATCTCGAATTTATGGAAGTACACCGGCATGGGTTTCGATCTCGTAGCATTCTCCGGAGGCAAGGGAATGCGCGGTCCGCAAAACGCGGGACTCCTGCTTGGGCGGAAGGTCCTGACCGATCTGGCGCACGCGAACAATAATCCGGGAGACGGAATCGGCCGCGGCATGAAGGTGGCGAAGGAGCAGATTGTCGGCATGGTCGCGGCAGTCGACTGGGTTCTCTCGCACACGGAAGAATCGATGCAGGGCGATTACCAGAGGCGGGTCGATTTAATCGCCGCTGCCGTGAAGGGCATCCCTTCGGTCAGGACGGAGACGGTGGTCCCCAGGATCGCGAACCACGTTCCGCATCTGCTCATACGCTTTGATCCCGCGGTCACTGGCATCACAACTGGCCAGATCGTCGAGAAGTTGCGCACAGATACGCCTTCGATTGAACTGAATCCGAACACCGGGCAAAAGCCCAACCAGGGCATCCCGGCGGACGCAAACACGCTGGTGGTTGGAGTATGGATGCTGCAGCCCGGCGAAGACGCCATCGTGGGCGACCGAATTCGCGCGGCGCTCACGAAAAGAGGGTAATCGGGAGAGTTTCGCCAAACATCGAAGTCGAGAAGGTGATCTATTACCAGGCTGCCGTTTGAACACACGCAGCCCGTAAAAAAAAAGGCGCGGCTTGCGCCGCGCCTCTCTCAGCGCTGGTTGAAGTTACGACTTGTCTACGACCAGCTTGTTATCGACCGAGAAAGCGCCGAAGACTTGCCCGGCCCGGATTCCGGCCACGTTCTTGTCCATCGCGCTATCCACCGCGCCATAGAGCGTTACATGCCCGTTGGCCACGATGATGCGAATCGGATGCGCCGGATCCATCGCGTACTTGCTCAACACAGGATCACGATAGATCGCCTGCATCGCCCGGACCCTGATCCCGTCATCGAACATTGAAGCCGGTGCGACCGAGATGTTCTCGACCACGTCTTTCACTCCAGGCATGTTCGCGATCTCGGCAAGCGCTTCCTCGCGTCCCACGCCCGTGCGATCCTGGCCTTCCACGGTGACAACCCCGTCTTTCACTCCGAGTGCGAAGTAATCGAAAGTGTTGTCATATCCCACGCGCACGTAGGTCAGCTTGGTCGCCAGCTTCTGCTCGAGTTGCGCGTCCGGAACATCCGGGCCCGCGACCGTGACCAGGTTGCGAACGCCCTGCACGTGTCCTATCTTGCGCGCCAGTTTGGCCGCATCCAGCTTGCGCTGGTACAGATCGACAGTGCCGGTCAGTGTTACGATGCCGTCTTCGACACTCGCCTTCACATCGCGGAACTGCTTCTTCGAAGTCAGCTTTTGTGCAACTGCATTCTGCACCTGATTGTCATAGCGCGCCGCAGTGCCCGTATCGGCAAACAGCGCGACGCTCAGCAGGGCCACCGCTACCAGCGCTCCTGCCATATTCTTCATGCTTTTCATAGGTCACCTCCCGACCCATTGACGAATCTTTACGAATTAACTACCTGGTTAATTCATTCGATGCGGGAACCCATGGGCGAGATGCATGTGGCCAGCGTTTCGGGAATAGAAGAAGTCCAGCCAAGTCATGCCTTTGGACGCGCAACTTTTTTGGCCGCAGAGGGTTGCCGAAGGCACAAAAATCAAAAATCAAAAATCAAAAATCAAAAATCAAAAATCAAAAATCAAAAATCAAAAATCAAAAATCAAAAAACAAAAATCAAAAATCAAAAAACAAAAATCAAAAATCGAAGCACGAAAACTCGAAACACAGCCAGAAAACCAGGGCAAAGGGGTCAGGGATCAGGTGCCAATCCCGGCGCCATAAACAAAGGTAATGAGATCCGTGCCGTTTTTGCGTCAATCCATTTCAGGATTACCCTCGTAACTTTCCGCCCGGTACACCCCGTTCTACGCTGAAACCTGCGATCTGGAGGGGGATTCGCAATGGGCGATGGTGTCCGCCAGTCCGCCCGGGCCAACTTGGCTCGTGCGGAAAAGCTGAAAAAGGCTCTGCAAGCGGGAGCCCCGCCCTCCTTTGTCCCCGCCGAGCTCTCATCCGGCAGCGTTCCCTGCGCGGAGATTTCCTGTTCGATTCCTGTTTCCCCGTCCCCAGCGTCGACGCTGCACTTTTTCGAGCAAATGTTCCAGGCCTCGCCGGATGCGCTCAGCATTGCCGATTGCGCGCATCGCGTGCTCTGGGCCAATGAAACATTTCTGAACGTTTTTGGCTACACGTTGCTGGACGTAATCGGACATTCTTTGGAAAACCTGGTGGTGCCTTCGGACCGGCTGGCGGAATCGAAGTGGGTGCATGAGGTGCTCGCCCGCGGAGAACGCGTCACCCTCGAGACCAAGCGTAGAAAGAAAGACGGCACGCTGGTGGATGTCTCGCTTTCCTGCGCCCCCCTTTTGCGGGAAGGAAAGATGGCGGGTTTTTATGCGGGGTATCGGGATATTTCCGACCGCAAGCGGGTGGAGGCCCTCAGCTCGGCGCTCTACCGCGTGGCCGAAAAGAGCAGCAGCGCGCACGATCTGCAGCAGTTTTTCGCGGCGGTGCACAGCATCATCGACGAGTTGATGTACGCGCGCAATTTTTATATTGCGCTGTATGACCCGGCAACGGAGATGCTGTCGTTCCCCTATTTTGTTGACGAGCGGGATGGCGCCCCGGCCGCCAAGAAACTGGGACGCGGCCTGACAGATCACCTGATCCGCACCGGCGAGCCGCTGCTCGCCACCCCGGAAGTGCTGCAAGCCATGGAAAGCCGGGGAGAAGTCGAGCGCAATGGCGCGCGATCTCTCGACTGGATGGGAGTACCGCTCAAGGTAAACAGTCACACCTTCGGCGCTCTGGTTGTACAGACATATTCCAAGAACATCCGCTACGGCGAGCGCGACAAAGAAATTCTGACCTTTGTGGCGAGGCAATTGGCCAGCGCGGTCGAGATCAAACGCAACGAGCAGGCTTTGCGCCGTTCTGAGTCGCGCTACCGCTCGCTGGTCCAAAGTTCCGTCTACGGAATTTACCGCTCCAGCCTGGAAGGCCGCTTTCTCGACGTGAATCCGGCACTGATCACGATCCTGGGCTATGGCTCGGCGGAAGAAGTGTTGCTGCTTGATCCGGAAAAAGACGTTTTCGCCAATCCCGCGGAACATGCGCACCTGATCGAGCAATTCCGCCGTACCGGGCGCCTGGATGGCATGGAAGTGAAGTGGAAGCGGAAAGACAAAAATGTCATCACGGTGCGAATCAGCGGGCGAGCCGTGAGCAGCGCCGATGAGCCTGCGGATGTGCTGGAGGCAATAGCGGAAGATGTGACCGACCGGCGGGCGCTCGAAGAGCAGTTCCGGCAGGCGCAGAAGATGGAAGCCGTCGGCCGCCTGGCCGGCGGGGTCGCCCATGACTTCAATAATCTGCTGATGGTGATCAGCGGATACGCGGAAGTGCTTCTGGCGAAGCTGGCGCCCGACAATCCTCTGCGTGACAAAGGCAAGGTGATCCAACAGGCGGCGGACCGCGCCACTACCCTGACGCGACAACTGCTGGCGTTCAGTCGCAAGCAGCTGCTGGAATTGAAGGTCGTCGATGTAAATGCCATCGTCCAGGATATGGAACGCCTGCTGCGCCCGCTCATTGGCGAAAACGTGGAACTCACCACCATCCTTTCGCCGCAGGCGGTGCATACGCGTGCCGATGCGGGCCAACTCGAGCAAGTGCTCATGAACCTGGTGGTGAACGCCAAGGATGCGATGCCCGCCGGCGGGAAGCTCACCATCCAAACGCAAATCAGCGCTGTGGATGGACATCATCGCGGGGAGCAACAATTCATCCGCCCCGGCAAATACGTCCAGCTCTCGGTCGGCGATACCGGGATGGGCATGGACAAGGAGACGCAGTCTCGAATTTTCGAGCCTTTCTTCACCACGAAGGAGAAGGGCAAAGGCACTGGGCTGGGCCTCTCCACGGTCTATGGCATCGTCAAGCAAAGTGGGGGTTATGTGATGGTGCAGAGCGAGCTCGGACACGGCACCACGTTCCACATTTATCTGCCGCAGGTGGACGGAGCCGCGGAGAAGCAGTCCGCGCCCGTGCCCGACGCATCCCTGGGTGGAACCGAAACCGTCCTGTTGGTGGAAGATGAGGAATCGGTTCGACAACTCGTGCGCGATACTCTTGAGGCCAAAGGTTACCGAGTGCTCGAAGCGGAGAGCGGAGAAGCAGGATTGGCCGTGGCGGAGGGTTTCGACGGCAATATTGATCTGGTGATCACTGACGTGGTCATGCCCGGCATCAGCGGCCGCGAACTGGTTGAGCATCTGGCGAAGACTCGCCCCACGGCCAAGGTTCTCTATCTTTCCGGTTACACCGAAGACGCAATTCTAAGTGACGGATCGATTGAGCAAGGCACCGCGTTTCTGCAAAAGCCGTTTAGCCTGCAGAACCTCGCCCGGAAAGTAAGAGAAGTGCTCGGATAGCCCCCATCATTCAGAGCAGTCGAACAGCACTCGACTGGACAGCCGATGGCGGCTGTCCCTACATGGCCCCCGCTGAAACTTTTCTGCCACCCGGGCGTCCTATAGTTGAAACTAATAGAAGAGGCACGCTTCCTAGCCGATGGGGTTTTCCATGCTTATCAAGAAGTCAGCAGATATCCGGTCCTCCGAAATCACGCCGAAGAGCATTTACTTGAACCGCCGCACATTTTTGGCGGCTGCGGGCATGGCGGGAGCGGCTGGTCTTCTAGGCGCCAGCTTGCGAGAAACGATTGCTCCTTCGATGACAGCTTTGGCGGGAAATAAGATCGACGGCATCAAGAAAAGCCCGCTGAGCACGACGGAGACGATCACTCCTTACAAAGATGTCACTCATTACAACAATTATTACGAGTTCGGAACGTCGAAAGATGAGCCCGCCGAACTCGCCAAGAATTTCCGCACGCGGCCGTGGAAGGTCAAGATCGAAGGCCAGGTGGAAAAAAAGCAGGAACTCGACATCGATACCATCCTGAAGATGGCGCCTCCGGAAGAACGCATCTACCGCCATCGTTGCGTAGAGGGCTGGTCGATCGTGGTTCCCTGGGTCGGATTTTCGCTGAGCGAGCTGATCAAGCGCGTCAACCCGACCAGTAAAGCGAAGTTTGTCGAGTTCACCACGCTTCTCGACAAGCAGCAGATGCCCGGCCAGCAGCGCGATGTACTGGAATGGCCATACGTAGAAGGATTGCGCATGGACGAGGCCATGCATCCGTTGGCGCTGCTTTGCTTTGGCATGTATGGAGAAGAACTCCCCAACCAGGATGGCGCGCCGCTGCGCATTGTGGTGCCCTGGAAATACGGTTTCAAGTGCGCCAAGGCAATCGTGCGCATCCGGTTCACGGAAAAGCAGCCGATGAATACCTGGAACATTTCCGCTCCCCAGGAGTACGGCTTCTATGCCAACGTGAATCCCAACGTCGACCATCCGCGCTGGAGTCAGGCCAAAGAACGCCGTCTGGGCGAATTCACCAAGCGGCCAACCTTGATGTTCAACGGATACGATCAGGTCGCGAGCCTTTACAGCGGAATGGATTTGAAGAAGAACTTTTAGCAGCGGACTTCGAGCGTGGGCTGGCGGTCATCAATTCTGCCTACCTCGGACTCTCGCTCTAACGCCAGTTTTTCCATGCTGCGCTATATCAAACCCGTGATCTTTCTGGCCTGCCTCGCGCCGCTTGCCCGACTTGTCTGGCGAGGCCTGCACGCCGATCTCGGGGCAAATCCGATTGAGGCCATTACGCACGGGACGGGCGATTGGACTCTGACTTTTCTTCTAATCACACTGTCGATCACGCCACTCCGGAAGCTGACGAGGCAATACTGGATAATCGGCTTGCGCCGCATGCTGGGCCTGTTCGCATTTTTCTATGGATGCCTGCACCTGATGACGTACGTTTGGCTGGACAAATTCTTCGATGTGCATGAAATGCTCGCCGACATCGCCAAGCGCAGGTTCATCACCGCAGGCATGACCGCCTTCGCGCTCATGATTCCGCTGGCCCTGACCTCGACCAGGTGGTCGATTCGCAAACTGGGCGGGAAAAAATGGCAGGCGCTGCATCGGCTGATTTACTTCAGCGCTGTAGCGGGCGTGATTCATTACATCTGGCTGGTCAAAGCTGACCTGAAAAGACCCCTGGAGTACGGATCTGTGCTGGCGCTGTTACTACTGTTCCGCGCGCTACTGTGGGCGAGAACGAAATTCGCGAGCATCGAGAAGCGCGAACTCTCGCAAGTGTAAAGCTCGCGAGAATACATTCTGTTTTGTGCAGGGACAGCCGATGCGGCTGTCCCTACATACCCTAGTTTGTCCCAGCGCTCTTGCGCCGCGCGCGGGGGAGCACGTGTTGCACCGGAAGCAGCGAACTGCGGCGAACTGAGGCCTGTGCAGCGGCACTACCCGGCGCGGCTTGCATTGCGAACGAACCCACCGCCGCGATGGTGGGATCCGCAGTAATGAAGAACGCAGTGGAATTGTCCACGGGATAAAAGAACAGGTTCGGCAAGCCGGACGTGAAATTCCCCGATCCCAATCCATTGGACAGGTTGTAGGTGCCGTTCAGATTCACCGTCCCGGTCCCATGGCCGAAGTCATTCTGGTCCGCAAGCCCAGTCATCGTCGTGCTGGTGGTTTTGAACTCGGCAATCTCATCGAGTTCCGTGAGGTTGAATCCGCTTAGATCCTCGCCCGTCAGATTGAGGGCGTAGCCTTGCGAAGCGGTCACGGCGGCACCCGGCTGTTGCGGGACCGCGACTCCGGCCGTGACTCCACCCGAAACATTATCCATTTCCAGCATCAACACGCCGGCGCTGGAAGGGTACGCCGCAAACACCGAGCCGCCGACGTAGTTGCTGAAAGTGACCCCGTACCGCCCGCCACCCGTCGAGGCAAACGTACCCGTGAAAGCGAACGGCTGCGCGGGATTGGTGTTGTTGTCGAGGACCCCGCCATCATTCACGTCCTCGGAGCCATTGGTGATGAGGCTGACGCCATCGGAGTCCATCAGTCCGCCAATCGCAATCAGGTCGGCGTTGGTGTTCAGTCCAGTCATGGTAAACACCAGCGTCCCCGCGGGAAGAGTGGTGGCGGGCTGGTCGAAGGCATCGCCCGCGAGAATGTCGTGCCCGTCGTTCTCAATAAACTTGAGATGAGTGGCATCGATCGGATAGACGCTGAAGTTGAAAGTGCCGGCAGTGGTACTCAAAATCGCCTGGCCGGGAGCGGTTCCGGTCCCGAGTGTCACCGAACCTGACAGCGCCAACTGCGCTGAGGAGGCGCCATCGGCGTTCAAATCCGCGACGCCGGAGGTAATGGTTCCTGAGGAGTCGAGGGTGAAGGCTCCGGCCATGGATAGCGCGACGTTGTTGAGGTCTCCACCGGAGAGCAAGAATGCGTAGGGTGACGCGGTCAGCGCCGTCTGTGCGAGGGAGCCAGATTGCAGATCGATGCTTCCGCTGCCCGTGCCGTTCGAGTCAAAGCGAATGACGAAGCCATGCGAACTCGAAGTTAAAACGAACGCGATGTCAAATTCAGAGAGGATGACACTCGTGCCGTTCGCCACAAAAAGGCGAGCCAGTCCGCGTCCATCCGGAGAGATGCTGTAACCACTCTTGCTGGCGAGGGTGGCCCCGGTGATTGGACCGGAAGGATTCATGATGTCAACCGTGCCAGAAGAAATCGTGCCCTGGCTGCATCCGCAGGCCACAAAAGATCCAGCCATCGTGAAGATTCCCGCGTTGTCTGAACCCGCCACTGAAAAGGTGTAGGTGCCATTCAGAGATGAGTTGGTAAAAGCACCGGTGGGCGGCGGCGTAGGTCTTGCGGTACCGCTGCCCCCACCGCAGCCTGCCAGCAGCGCGAGGGCAGAGCCTGCAACCGCGAGAACAAAGTGACGCGTGAACGACATGACATCCCCCGAGATGAAATGAGCGCGACGCAGAGGTTTGCGCCGGATAGCGCCTGTAAGTCGACGACTTATTCAACCCCAATTGCGCCGAGAAGTAGCGGTGCGCGGGCGCACTTTCTGAGTTTTACGAATTCACGGAAGTCCTTGGCTCGCGGGGCATGGAGCTCAATGCACCGGTTCGAGGGTTGCGAGCTGGCGCAGTGACTCGGCATACGGAGCCTTGGCGATCCCACGTTCGGTAATGATCGCCGCCACGTACTTAGCCGGCGTGACGTCAAAGGCAGGGTTTTCTACATCCACGCCATCAGGGACCATCTGCTTGCCGGCAATGTGCGTGACTTCCTTCTGATTTCGTTGTTCGATCGGAATCTTGCTTCCGTCGGGGCATTCCAGGTCCACGGTGGAAATTGGAGCGGCCACATAGAAGGGGATGTTATGTTCTTTCGCCAGGACGGCAACTGTATAGGTGCCGATCTTATTGGCGACATCCCCATTCGCCGCAATGCGGTCCGCGCCGACCACGATCGCTCCGATCTTGCCCTGCTTCATCATGGCTCCGGCCATATTGTCGGAGATCACCGTGGTCGGAATGCCATCTTTCATTAGTTCCCATGCCGTAAGGCGTGACCCCTGAAGGAATGGCCGCGTTTCGTCGGCATACACGTGAATCTTCTTGCCCTGCTCCACGGCCGCGCGGATCACTCCCAGTGCGGTGCCGTAGCCGGCGGTCGCCAATGCTCCCGCATTGCAATGCGTCAGCACACCACCTGCGCTGGGCATGAGTGTGGCGCCGTGACGGCCCATCGCTTGATTGGCAGCGATATCTTCGGCGTGCATCCGTTGCGCTTCTTCGATCAGAGTCTGCTTGATGTGAGGAATGGGACGGATGCGAATGCGCTCGAACTTGTCCTGCATTCTGCGAATAGCCCAGAACAGGTTGACGGCCGTGGGCCGAGTTTTGCCGATCACATCGCAAATGGCGTCGAAGTCGCGCTTCAGATCGCCGGCGGATTCTGCTTTGGAATTCTTAACGCCGAGTGCGATGCCCATGGCAGCCGCCACGCCAATGGCCGGCGCGCCCCGTACCACCATGTTGCGGATGACATCGGCAACCTGTTCGTGCGTGGTGCAGGTTACATAAACTTCTTCGGTAGGCAGCTTCGTCTGATCGATGAAGCGTACGCCCTTGTCAGTCCATTCGAGTGTCTGAATCATATTTTTCGTGGAGACGTTGCTTGCAGCGTCTATTTGCCCGAGCGAGAGGTGGCAGGCCACATCTCTACACTTTGTGGGCTGCGCAGCGGCTCCTGGGATTGTTCGTCACTGCCGGGCTTCCGCAGAGCTCACAAACGGCTGCGACCGCAAAAATCGGCTGCGTATCGTCGTTTTGCAACAGGTGCTGCTCGCGTACATCCCTGGCAGTAAAGATCGAGATGAATGGAGCTGGCGCGGCGGCCTTTTCTACACTGGGCCGCCCTTTCGCTTCTTCGCGCTCCACAAGACACATCGCGCCTACCACTTCAAATCCGAATTCACGGGCCGCTTCGATGGCCTGGACCGTGGACGCGCCGGTGGTGCAGACATCGTCCACAATCACCACGCGGGCGCCCTTCTCGCGGAAGCCCTCAATGCGCTGTCCGGTGCCATGTTGCTTCTCGGCTTTGCGGACCAGGAAGCCATCCAAATCGCCGCTGACCACCGAGACTGCCACGACGATCGGGTCTGCCCCCATGGTCAATCCCCCGATGGCGCGCGGCTTCCATTCCTGCCGCCGAATTTCCTCAGTGAACACTTCGCCCGTAAGTTTTGATCCCTTCGCGTCGAGCGTGGTCGTGCGGCAGTCAATGTAGTAGTCGCTGGTGCCCCCCGAGGAGAGCTTGAATTCCCCGAGCCGGAACGATTTGTGAGCCAGTGTGCTGAGCAGCTTCTGCCGTGCTGAGTCCATGAAAATCTACGATAACACGCCTCCCCCGCTGGGCTGGATTCGCCTCCTCTTCGTGGCACTGTTGTAACGATCGTGCCGATTTTTGCGGCGCCGGCACGCGCCAACCAGCGCCGCTGCATGGTAACCTGAAGTTTCCAGCTAATCCCCAGCAGCCACGTTTTCCGGGCTTTCCGGGACTTCAACCGAGGTATGACATTGCAGAGTGTGCTTAGGCTTTCACGGATATCTCTTTTTCTGGCATTCACAATCGCTTCCGCTCTGAGCTATGGACACGCGGAAGGAACGCGCACCTGGGAGCAATCGAAGTTCGACGAATTGGTGAAGGGCACGCAAACCGGAGTGGCCATTCGCAGCACTGGAGGCCTGGCATTGGCGCCTTCTTTCAAGCTGCTCTACGCCACACCCTCCACCTACATCTGGGCGCTTGCTGCGGATGACGCCGGCAATGTGTATGCGGCCACAGGCTCCCCCGCCCGGGTTTATCGCATCACCCCAGACGGGAAATCAACCATCATTTTCGAGCCGCAGGAACTGCAGGTGCAGGCGCTGAAGGTCGGACCTGACGGAGTGATCTACGCCGCGACCGCTCCCGACGGCAAGGTTTACAAGATTGAACACAAGCCGTCACAGAAAGCAGACAAGAGCGAAGCAGCGAAAGCTGAACCCAAATCCGCGAGCAATGGATCAAAGGACGCGGCCAAACCCGCACTGGATCCGTCCTGGAGCAGCTCCGTTTATTTCGCGCCCGGGACCAAGTACATCTGGGATCTCGCCCTCGATAAGTCGGGGAATCTCTACATCGCCACTGGGGACCACGGAGAGATCTACAAGATCACTCCCAAAGGCGATCACTCGGTCTTCTTCAAAAGCGATGAGACCCACATTCGCGTACTGGCATTCGATGCGAAAGGCAATCTCCTTGCAGGCACTGATGGCAGCGGGCTGGTGTATCGCATCTCTCCTGAAGGCGAAGGTTTCGTACTGTATAGCGCGCCGAAAAAAGAGATCACGGCGTTGGCGCTGGATAAGGAAGGAAACATCTATGCGGCGGGCGTGGGAGAAAAGCGCGCGAGTTCGGGGACGCCATCTCCTGCCGGGCCGTCGATGCTGATCACTATGGGACCGAATACTACGTCCATCCCCGGCGCAATGCCGGGAGGCCAGGTGCCAACCACGCCGAGCACCATCAACCTCGGGGCTTTTCCCGCTCCCGGAGGTGGATCCAGCGGAGGCTCCGACGTTTACCGGATTGCGGTCGATGGTTCGCCGTTGCGCATCTGGAACTCTCGTGAGGAGATCGTCTACGCGCTGGCCTTCGACTCGCATGACAAGTTGCTGGCGGGCACGGGACACCGCGGTCATGTTTTCGCCATCGACGGGGACGATCAATTTTCTGATTTGCTGAAGGCTCCCGCATCGCAGATTACCGGATTTGCCAAGGCTCCAAACGGCGCGCTGTACGCGGCCAGCAGCAACCTGGGCAAGGTATTCGTTCTCGGGCCCGGACCCGAGAACCAGGGCTCGTACGAGAGCGATGTTTTCGATGCCAAGATTTTTTCGCGCTGGGGCCGGGTCGAGTTTCGCGGCGCAGGCAATGTTCAAGTCCTGGTTCGCAGCGGCAACGTCGATAACCCCGATCGCAACTGGAGTCCATGGAAAGAAGTGGACCTGAACAAGGACGCCGAGATGGGAGTCCCGCCGGCACGCTATGCGCAGTGGAAGGCCGTTCTGCATGCCGGAAGTACCCGTCCTGAGGTGGACACGGTCGTTCTCAACTATCTTCCCAAGAACGTGGCGCCCGACATCGATGACGTCACGGTGCAGCCTGGACTTCGTTACCAGCCGCTTCCGAAGTCCACAGGACCGAATCTCGGGACCGATCTCAGCGGATCTTCCGGCGCGCATTTCGATTCGCCGGTTCCCAGCACGCATGATCGCGACTCCATCGGCGTGAAATGGACCGCGCACGACGACAATGACGATCAGTTGGTCTATTCCGTGTACTACCGCGGCGATGGCGAGGGGCAATGGCTCCTGTTGAAGGATGACGTGACCGATAAGGCCTATTCCTTCGACGCCAGCCTGCTTCCCGATGGCGGTTACACGATCAAAGTTGTTGCCTCTGACGCTCCATCGCACTCTCCCGGCGAGGCCTTAACCGCTTCGCGCGAGAGCCGCCGTTTCGAAGTGGATACCACTCAGCCTCGCATCGAAAACCTGGCTGCCTCTGTGGAAGGTGGGCAGATTCATGTACGCTTCCGCGCTGAAGATGGATTCTCCGCGATCAAGCGCGCCGAGTACTCCGTGGATGCCGGCGACTGGAAGTACATCGAGCCCGTGGGTCAGATCTCGGACGCGAGAATGGAAAGCTACGACTTCAAGGCTGCCGTGGACCCCGCCAAAGACGCCGGTTCCGAGCATGTCGTGGTGGTTCGAGCGTATGACAAGTACGACAACATGGGGACGGCGAAAACGGTATTGGGCGGCGGATCAGCCAAGAAGTGAAGCGTGTTTTTCTACTCGGCCGCGAGATAGATGTAGCGGAAGATAAACAGCGCGGTCAGAACCCAGATCACCGGGCTCACTTCGCGAAACTTCCCGGCGGCGACTTTGACCAGCGTGTACGAGATTAATCCCAGGCTGAGTCCAGTCGCGATGCTGAAGGTCAGAGGCGTCGCGAGCAGGGTTACGAATGCCGGGATGGCTTCTGTGAAATCGGCCCATGCGACGCGGCCGATGGATTCCGTCATGAGTGCACCGACGACGATCAAGGCGGGTGCGGTGGCGTAACCGGGAATCGCTGCCGCCAGCGGCGCAAAGAATGCTGCCGCAAGAAACAGGGCGGCGACCACCACGTTGCTCAGGCCCGTTCTCGCCCCGGCTGCCACTCCTGCGGCGCTCTCGATGTAGCTAGTCACCGTGGACGTGCCGGTGAGCGCGCCAAAAATCGAACCCACGGCATCGGAGACCAGCGCCCGTCCCACGCGCGGAATCTTGCCGTCCTTCACGAACCCACCCTGTTCGCAGACTCCGACCAGCGTTCCCACATTGTCGAACAGATCGACGAACAGGAAGATGAACACGATCTCGGCCAGGCCCAGGTTCAGCGCACCGCGCAGATCTAACTGAAGCCATGTCCCAGCTGGATGCGGCCATGAGAAAATCGCTTTCGGCCAACTCGACATTCCCCGTAATATTCCCAACACCGTCGTGCCCAGAACTCCGATCAGTATCGCTCCAGTGATTTTGCGCGTCATCAGAATCAGGATGATCGCCAATCCCACACAGGCCAGCTGTGCTTCATGATTCCGCAAATTTCCGAGGCTTACGAAT
>JAICJP010000037.1 GCA_025928375.1 Candidatus Sulfotelmatobacter sp. | reverse complement strand
GCGCGCATCCAGATGCGGGTGGATGACGATCTCCTTGAAGCCGGGGGCGTCTGGAGTTGTGTCGATCCCGACAACGTAGCGATAAACCCACGCCATGACTGAGCCGAACGCATAGTGATTGTAGGAGTTCATCGCCGGATCACCGGTATCGCCATTCCAGCGCTCCCACCATGTGGTCGCGCCTTTCGAGAGCATGTATCCCCAGGAAGGATAGGTCTCATTGAGCAAAAGGCGATAAGCCACGTCCGAGCGGCCGTGATCCGCGAGTGTGAAGAGCAGAAAGGGTGTGCCCAGGAAGCCAGTCGAGAGGTGCCCACCCCGCTGCTCGATGTCTTTTACCAACCGGTCAACCAGGAGAGGCTCCAAAGTTACCGGCGCCATTTTCGTGTAGAGCGCCACCACGTATGACGTCTGAGTTCCCGTGCCCACCTGCCCGTCTGGGGTGATGTAGGTCTTCTGGAAGGCAGAGCGGAGGTTGTTCAACAACTCGCTGTAGCGCTGTGCATCCGATTCTTTCCCGACGGCATGTGCCATCTGGGACATCATTCTGGCGATTAACCCCCAATAGGCCGTGGCCAGCAAGTCCTTATTCGTATTTTCATCGGGCGCAAGCCAGTCCGCGAAGTTGGGGCCGAGGCCGTTCTTGCGAATGAAGTCCGGATTGCGGCTTTGGATGAAATCCATCCAGCGCTGCATTGCGTCCCAGTTCTTTTCGATGACCGATTTGTCTCCGTATTGCAGCCATGTCGTCCACGGCACGATAATTCCGGCATCGCCCCACCCCGGAGCACCGGTCATGCCTTCCTCCCAAGCCGCGCTCCCTTCTGTTGCCTCTCCCGCCGACGGAAGGGTATTAGGAGAGACATTGGTGAAGGCACCCTGACGGGTTTGTGCGTCAACAATGTCCTGAATAAATTTTTGCGAGAAAGAAGCGATATCAAAGTTGTAGGTACCGGTCCGCCAGAAGACCCCGGCATCGCCCATCCATCCCAAACGCTCGTCACGCTGAGGACAATCTGTCGGAATGCTCAGAAAATTTCCGCGCTGGCCCCAGATGCCGATCGTCCACATACGGTTCACAAGATCACTGGCGGTGGTTAGCGTCCCACCAGGATCGCCGCTGAGGCTGCTCACAACTTCTCCTGCAATGGAGTTGAGAGACGGCGTGCCCGGATACCCAGTGACCTCGACGTAACGAAAGCCATGAAAGGTAAAGTGGGGCGTGAAAGTCTCGTCGCCTTTGCCGTGAAGGACGTATTCGTCCGTGGCATCGGCGTTGCGCAGATTCGCGGTGTAGATCGTGCCGTCGGGATTGAGGATTTCAGCGAAACGCAGGCGAACTCTGTCGCCGGCGGCCCCTTTCACCTTCAGAGTTACCCAACCCACCATGTTCTGCCCCATATCAAAGACGTAGGTTCCGTTTGGGAGGGGCGTGATTTGCTTCGGCGGTATAGTCGAGACCACCCGGACGGGATCAGTAAGCTGACCGGAGACAGCGATTTCAGGTGCATCCGCCACCGTCGCTGGGTTCCACGTGGAATCATCGAAGCTCGCTTCCTGCCAGCCAGATTGCTCCAGCCGCGCGTCGTAGACTTCTCCGCCGTAGAGATCCGATCGGCGAATCGCCGAGGGGGAAGCTTTCCAGGAAGTATCGCTGAGAACGGAATCATGACTGCCATCGGAGTAATCGACTTCCATTTGCCCCAGGAATCGATCCGGCGGAGGAAAGAAATGCATTCCCACCCAAGTGAGGCCGCTGCCATACCAGCCGTCTCCGAGCAGCGCAGCAACCACGTTGCTGCCGTTCCGCAAGAGATTGCTCACATCGTAGACCTGGTAGAGCACGCGCTTGCGATAGTCGGTGAAGTCCGGCGTCATGACATCGTCGCCGACGCGCTGGCCATTGAGGAAGACGCGATAGCTGCCGAGAGCGGTCACATAGAGCCGGGCACGGCGAATGCTTTTTGCGACCGGGAACACGCGCCTGAAGTACGCGGCCGGCTCGGGCAGGGGGCCGGGATCGCCCAGCCGCTTGTCTTGCAACTCCGCAACAACTTTGGCTTGCTGCCAGTTGGAGCTTCCCTCGGGTGCAGCCATCCAGTGCTGATCGCTAGGAAAGCGCAGGATAGTACCGTTTCCGTTAGTGATTTTTACCAGCGCTGCCAATGCAGCTTGCACAGTGGTCGCTCTTACTTCAGGGCCGCCCTCGGGAGACTGGGGAGCCGTAACCGAAACTTCGACGGAATTATCCCCTACCACCAGCTCGTCGGAAATATCCCGCCAATCGAAGCTGCCCCATCGATGTTTGCTGCCGATTGGATGACCATTAGCTTTGGCGATGAAATCCCCTCGTACAGCGAGGCTCAAATCGGCCGTTCTCGGTTTTTCGGAGAGCTTGAAAGAAACGCGAAAATTTACAACCCTCTTCGGCTCCGCAGCAAACGCATCTTCCCCGCCAAGCCAGATCCAGCGAATGCCTGCATGATCGGCTTCGTCCTCGGGATTCTTCCAATAGATCCAGCTGGCCTTCCAGTCGGACGGATGCAGCAGGCCCATTTCCCACCAGGCCTCTTCGGTCGATTGAGACATCTGACCGGCTGCATCCCAGACGCGAACCGCCCAGTAATATCGTTTTCGCGATTCGAGCGAGGGTCCTTTGTAAGCAATGCCGACGGATTCGTCGGACTCCGTTTTTCCGCTGTCCCAAAGATCAGGGCGCCCTGCACGCAAGAAATCGACGCTGCTGGCAACCCAGATCTGGTATGCCGCCTGTTTCCAGTTGCGCTCCGTGTTGTCGCTCTGCCAAGACAGGTGCGGTGCGGGGGCGTCGATGCCTAAAGGATTCTGTCGGTATTCGCAGCGCAAGTGAACGGGAGTTGCTGAAGCCATTACGGATATGCCTGCCAGCATGATGAGCACAGCGAGAAGTCTCCGAGGTTGCACCTGATTCTCCTTTATGAAGATCCACCGTCGAGACGTGCCAGCAACGACTCTATCGCGGCGAGCATTGAACGCATACGTCGCGGGCACAATGAATGCGCGGGGATGTTTTCACTTGGCGAGGGAACATGTCAACTTACCGCGTTGGCCGGTGAGGCCGCACAAGGTCAATAGCAGATCCGGGACTGCTAGCGTGCCCCAACGAGTTCGGGGACACCGTACAGGCGCTCGCATTCATCATCGCTGAGCTTGAGCGCGGCTGCTGCAACATTCTGTTCGAGATGCTGCAATGAGGAAGTACCGGGTATGGGAAGCACGATGGGTGAACGCCACAGCAGCCACGCGAGCGCAACTTGCATTGGTTGGGCTTGGT
The DNA here is from genome assembly GCA_025928375.1 of Candidatus Sulfotelmatobacter sp. Taxonomy (GTDB): domain Bacteria; phylum Acidobacteriota; class Terriglobia; order Terriglobales; family Acidobacteriaceae; genus Sulfotelmatobacter. The sequence continues at coordinate 17,106 of JAICJP010000037.1, read as the reverse complement.
GCGCGTCCGACACTTCCCGCAGGACCTCCCCCGCGACTCTGCCCGATCCGAGCGGAGCCCAAGGGATGAATGCGATTCCGTTCCGCTCACAGTAGTCCACCACGTAGTCCCATTCACGATCCGCAAAGCTGTAGCGGTTCTGCACCGAAACAATGGGCACAATCTTACGCGCGCGTTCGATGTGCTCCTGGGTCACATTCGACAAGGAAATGCAGCGAATTTTCCCTTGTGCCTTGAGTTCAGCCAGGGTCTCGACCGAGGCATCGAAGGAGACAACCGGATCAGGAATGTGCAACTGATAAACGTCGATGCGGTCCAGACGCAGTCGCTTAAGACTGCCTTCGACGGCCGTGCGAAGGTGGGGCGGAGTGGCGTTGTGGGTCCATTGATTCGGCCCTGGGCGGTTCCATCCGCCCTTGGTCGCGATCACCAGCCCGGGAGGGTACGGGTATAAGGCTTCCGCAATCAATTCTTCATTGACGTAAGGGCCATAGGAGTCGGCGGTATCAATGAAGTTCACCCCTAACTCGATAGCGCGCCGAAGAACCGCTATCGCGCGGCTGCGATCTCTGGGCGGGCCCCAGATGCCTTCTCCCGTGAGCCGCATGGCACCGAAGCCTAGGCGATTAACCGTGAGTTCCGGGCCAAGCGAAACCTGGCCCGCCTGACTTGCTGATATCTGGTTTGCACTCATGTGTTCCTCTTGGATGCGATCCGTGCTTGAGGAGGAGAATTTATCCAGTAATTTGATTTTCGCAGCGAGAGGGTTTCACGGAGTTCCGCCACAGGTGCCCGTGGCCTTGCGGCCTGCAAAGCGGGCATCGATCCACGCAATCTGGTCCCGGACCGAGTCGCCAATGACTCGTCCCGGATCGACGTCGGGGTAGTGAAGCCATTGCACCTGGTCGCCAAGCCTGCACATCTTGGTTATAGCATCTGAGGTCGATGGCGCATGATCGCTGCTGATCATCAGAACCGGCCCGTAGGTTTGATTGACAGTCGGCGTGCTGCGATCCAGATATTGCAGCAATACCTTGTTTTGACTGCAGGAGGACTTTACCGATTCCGCCACCGGCGGCTCGGAAACTGAGCCCATATCGGAGCAGGTCTGCTCAATTGTGTGATAGAGCGTCATACCTTTTTCGGTCAGAACATCCGAGGGCTGAAAATCCGGGTACACGGTCTTGGTCCCGTATGCCAGAGATGCCAGTTTGATGCTAGAAGAAGGCTGCGGCGCAAGCGTGCCTTTGGCACTGGCAATGTCGGATACGACGATTGCCCCGAGATATCCGGAATCGCGAGCTTCGTTCTCCTTCTCGGCTGCCGCAATGGCTGCCAGTCCTCCTTCCGCAACTCCCATCACGATCCAGCGGGAGCCGATCTGAGGCAGTGCCTGGCGCGCGGCCGGAATCGAGGCGATCACATCCGTGGCATTCGAGGGGGCATCGAGAAATGCGTTTCGGAAATTGGTTCCCAGCCCGGTGTAGTCCGTGGCCACCACGGCGTAGCCGAGGTTCACGTACATAGACAGGAAAGGCCCATGGCCCAGATTACGGCGCAGCGACGGAGCGCAGGAGCGGGCTACTCCGGTAATGCCATGAGCCCATGCGATCACAGGCCAGCCACCACTCGGCGCTTTCTTCTCGGCGGGGAACAGCACCACTCCAGAAGCAGCGACGTCTTGTCCGCTGGCAGAACGCGAGTGATACAAAATGCGAACCACCTTCACCGAGAGCGGTAGATCGTAGTCGTCGAACGGTTCCGAGCGGATTAGATCTCCCGGGTTCCCTGCCGGCAGTGGCTGAGGCGCATCGTAGAAGCGAGTGATGCGCAGGGTGCGCACCTGTGATTTCCTGGACGATTGCGCGTGGCCGGTCGTTGATGAGCCGAACAGCGCGGTTAGGGCAAGCAGGAACAACAGACGGATGGTTCGTTTCTTGCGAACTCCGGCGGACGGCAATGGGTAAGGATGCACTGGAAAGGGCCTCACAGCCGGAAGCCTACCGCTTTGCTGCGACCATGATCCCGAGAACGACAGGCAGATAGAGAACCGATGCATGCAATAAGCGGCTGGCCATCCGCGGTGAATTGGATCGGAAGAGCTTCCCCACGTAATAGAGGAGGAATGCTCCCGCGGCCCCCATGCCCGCCAGGTACAGCGAACTCACGTGCTCCCCGACCGGCAGCATGGTGACGATCACTAGCACGATGGCGAAGCTCAAAATCTCCACGCGGGTGAAGCGCGAGTCTTCATCAAATGCGGGCAGCATATGATACCCGGCACGCGAGTAGTCTTCGCGATACATCAGCGCAATCGCGAGGAAGTGCGGGAACTGCCAGAGGAAGAGGATAGCAAAGAGCAGCCAGGCGTTCCGGTCGATAGTGGCGGAGGCGCCTGCCCAGCCGATGAGGGTGGGCATCGCACCGGGGAAGGCGCCCATCGCGGTGCAAAGTGGCGTCACGCGCTTCAGCGGGGTGTAAATGAGCAGATACGACAAGAGTGTGCAAACCGCCAGTGCCGCCGACAGGGCATTCACGGTCACGAGCAGATAAACTCCACCCGTCAGGCTGAGCATGACTCCGAAGACCAGCGCTTCCAGTGCGCTGAGTCGGCCGGAAGGCAACGGCCGCGACGCGGTGCGGCGCATTTGCCCGTCCCACACGCGTTCCATCCACTGATTTAACGTTGCGGTTCCGCTGGCGACCAGGAGCGTGCCAATGAGGGTGTTGACAAGTCCCAAAATGCGGACTGGGCCGCGGGACGAGAGGTAATAGCCTGCCGACGTGGTCATCAGGATCAGCAGGTTCACTTCCGGCTTGCTGAGCGTGTAATAACAACGCAGCTTCGAGGCCCAAGTCTCGCGCGCCATGCCCGGCATCCCCACTGTGGTCGCCATAAATTAGTCTCGGAAGGTGTCGCCATCCTCATCGGAGTGGCGAACCTGATCGCGCTTTTTATACATCACGAAAATCATGCCCACGGACCCCAGCGTCGGCGGAACAATCAGTACTAGAATCCCGCTTTTTAGCGCCTGGATCATGCGGGATCCGGACGACGCGGCCTGCGTGTAGCACAACGCACAGCCCTGCGAAAAGGCAGGAGCCGCGCTGAGCACCAACATGAGCGCGATGCCCGGCAGACCGATCGACCTCAACAGGGAACGCATAATTTTCTCAATTCAACAGGAGCGTGGATTCTACCCTATTTTGCCCAGGGTACTCCGTTTGAAATACGGAAGCTGTCCGTCCAGCTGTATTGCATGGCAAAAAGAACGAATACGTTGAAGATCACCACAAACCAGAGCAAGCCACGATTGTCCGCCAGATGCATGAAAAACAGCAACGCGAGACTGGCTTCGATCACCGCCACCACGATCATGCGGGTGAACATCTGGGTGGGGCTGATGCTCTGATAAGCAATCACAAACTGGATGGCTGCCAAAACCAGCAGGCAGACGTAAACAATCAAATCTTTGCTCATTGCTCCGTTTTTTGTTGCTTCCGTAGCCATAGGATGCGCTCCACGCCTTAAATGTTAGTGAGCCAGGTTCAACAGATATACGAAGGGCACTACGAACATCCAGACCAGGTCCACGAAATGCCAGTAGAGGCCCAAGACCTCCAAATCGTCGGCGTTATACCGCCCGCCTTTGTAGCGGAGGCCGACGACGATCAGCGCAATGACTCCGCCCGTCACGTGCGTGAGGTGCAGGCCGGTGATGCTGTAGAAACTGGCGCCAAACAAACCCGTGCCCCAGGGGTTCTTCAGCAGTGTCATGCCTTCATCGATCAGGGCCATCCACTCACGAATGTGCAGGAGGGCGAACGCGATACCCAAAGCGGCGGTGATCAGGGTCCAGCGCAGAGCACCCGCTTTGTTGCCAGCCCTGGCGGCCCTCACTCCGTTCAGCATGGTCAAGCTGCTGGTGAGCAGGATGAATGTCATAACGGCCAGGTTGGTAATGCTGTGAAATGGTCTCGGCCAATTAGGGGTGGCGTTCCGCAGAAATCCATAGGCCACGAGACATCCGGCAAACGTCGCCGTGTCGGCAATGATGAACAGCCACATCGCCATCTTCTTGGCGGGAACCGAAAAGGCCGGCTTCTCCATCAAGCTGGACGGAGCAGGCGCTGGCATTGGCATTGTTATCTCCCCGGGCGTCGTCGTGCTCATAATTTCTCCTCGATCACGCTTGCTAAAGCTTCACCCACAGCAGAACCAGCAGGTAAACCCACAGTCCATCCATGAAGTGCCAGTAGTAGGCGGTCGCGTCCAGAGTGCTCTTTCGCAGCGTGGAGTTGCTCATCTTTCTGATGACGCGCAGCAAGCCCCCTAGGCCGCCGAGGACGTGGACAGCATGGACCGCCGTCAGCACATAGAAAAACGAACTGTTCGGATTGGTCGCGAGGTAGAGACCTTGAGCTCGCAATTGCGCCCACGCTATGTACTGGCCTACGACAAACAAGAGGCCCAGAGAAAGCGCTGCATACAGCCAACGAGATGGATCACCGGAGTCCGCTTTTAGACCCCCGGCGATCACGCGAATCCGGCGGCGGGCCATCTCCAGCGCAAAACTGCTGGCGAACAAAACCAGTGTGTTGACATAAAGGATGTTGGGCAGCGTGAGATGCCGCCAGTCCAGCGCCGACCCCTGTCGCACAATCAGGGCGCTGGTGAAGGCGGCGAACGTCATGGTGATGGAGGCGAGCACCACCCATATCCCGGTAGAAGCCGGAGGCGGAGAGTAATGCTTCACCGCGGGCAAGTTGCCTTTGCCCGGAACCAGACCCTGTCCTCCGCCGTTGAATCCTCCGTGAGACTGCGAGGGATCTCGCTGGCTTTCGATCTTCGGCGGTTCATGTACTGTTGTTGCCATAAACTACAGACTCCATTTCCCCAAAAATGATTTATGCCTCGTCATCCGGGCCGGCTTTTTCCGGCGAGGTTTGCATGACGTAATCGCCGGTTGAGCTCTCCACGCCGTATTGGAATGGATCGTGGTAGACCACTGGCAGCTTGTCCCCAAAATTGTTGTGCGGAGGTGGCGTGGTTGGCGTACTCCACTCCAGCGACGTTCCCTGCCACGGGTTATCCCGCGCCGGTTCGCCTTTGTAGCGGCTGACGAACAGGTTGTAGACAAATATCAGCTGTGCCGCGCCGGTGAACAAAGCGGCAATGGTAATGAATTTGTGGAGAGGAATCAGGTGCTGCATATACTCGGGTGCAAACGCCTGGTAGCGGCGGACGTTGCCGGCCAGTCCAAGGTAGTGGAAGGGCATAAAGATGGCGTAAGCGCCGACGAAGCTGCACCAGAAGTGAATCTTCCCCAATGTTTCATTCATCATGCGGCCGTACATTTTGGGAAACCAGAAATAAGTTCCCGCAAAAATCCCGAACATTGCCGCCACCCCCATCACCAGGTGGAAGTGGCCGACCACGAAGTAGGTGGCGTGCAGCATGATGTCAATCGAGGGCTGAGCCAGAAAGAAGCCGCTGACGCCGCCGGCGATGAACATCGAGATGAACCCGAGCGCAAACAGCGACGCCGAATTGATTCGCAGTTTCGCGCCGTAAAGGCTGCCCATCCATATGAGCACTACGATCGTCGAGGGAATCGTGATGACCAAAGTGGGGAACGAGAACACCAAGGACGACACGGGATTCATGCCGCTGACAAACATGTGGTGCCCGTAGACCATGTAGCTTAGGACGGCGAGCGCGCCCATGGCATAGACCAGCACACGGTGGCTCAGCATCGGCTTCCGCATGTTGGTGATGAGCACGTGAGAAACGATGCCCATCCCCGGCACAATGGCGATGTACACCTCGGGGTGTCCGAAGAACCAGAACAGATGCTGCCAAAGCAGGGTTGAGCCTCCGGAGTGCGGCTGCATCTGGTCATTGATGACGGTATTTGCCGGCACAAAGAAGCTCGTTCCGGCGACGTGATCCAAAATCAGAAGGATGCAGGCGGGCATCAGCACGGCAAAGGCGGTCAGGCCCATAACCGATGTGATAAACCATCCCCAGGCGCTGAGAGGCAGGCGCCACAGGCTCATGCCGCGCGTGCGCATGTCGAGCGTGGTGGTTATGAAATTGAGCGATCCCAACAACTGCCCAACGCAGAAAATCGCGATGGACAGAGCCCAGAGTACAACCCCGGCACCTTCTCCCGGCCCGCCAACTTGACCCACCGCACTCAAGGGAGCGTATTGAGTCCAGCCTCCGAGCGTCGGCCCATCAGAAACGAAGAAGGACGACATCAACACTAGAAAGGCGACAAAAGTGACCCAGAACGACATCATGTTGAAGTGGGGGAAGGGCATGTCCTCGGCACCAACCTGGATTGGCAGGAAGTAGTTGCCGAAGGCCGCGAACGGAGCGGTCGTAAGCACGAAGAAGACCATGATGGTGGCATGCATGGTCATTAATTGCAGGTAGAACTCCGGCGTCATGACGTCACCGGGAGCGCCGTTCTTGGTCAGCAGGTGCAGTCCCGGGATAGCCAGATTCGTCCACCCCAGGTGCAGGCGCATCAACCAGGACAGGAACATTCCAATGAGCACCGCCGCCAGGGCAAGACCGTAATACTGCTTCCCGATGACTTTGTGGTCAAGGCTGAAGACGTGCTTGCGGATGAAACTGGTTGGCGCAGCATGCTGTCCCACGTGAGCGTGCGCTGTATCGTGCATTGGTCACCTCAAAGCAAAGATCTGATCGCCGCAGACATGCGGCGCTCCTGCATCACTGCATTGCCTTTTCCTTCTTCATCCAGGCATCAAAGTCTTCCAGCGACAGCACCGAAAGGTAAGCCTTCATGTTGTAGTGCCCCAGCCCGCAAAGCTGCGTGCACACAATCTCGTACCGCCCAATCTTGGTAGCCGTGAAGTGCACGGATAAGTCCATGCCGGGGACAAAATCTTGCTGTACGCGGAGTTCGGGCACAAAGAACGAATGCCCCACGTCTTTCGAGTGCATGATCAGGTGAATCTCTCTATTGACGGGAACGGCCATCTCGGCGGTCACGACATCATCTTTCGAGTCAGCATCGTGATCGGTGTCCAAGCCGTAAAAGTTCTGATTGGCTTCGTTGATCATGTCGGGATGGATCGGACCGAAGCTTCCGTCCGGGCCCGGGTAGCGGAAGTAAAACGCGAACTGCCCTGCTTGCACCTCGACGGGTACCGCATTCGCAGCCGGTGGCGTGAAGTACACATTCGCCCAGGCTTTGACGCCAAATACGCCGAGCGCGAGGACCTCAGTTCCCACCAGCAGGAACGCGGCCCAAACCATCGCCTTCGCTCCGCCGGGAAAAGTCTTGATCTTGTCCCCGGGCTTCGGATTCGAAAATTTCCAGATAAAGTAGCCGAGGATAAATTGTGACGCCAAAAATGAGATTCCAGCCTCTGCCATGGTCTCGGACATCTGCTCGTCAATGGGGGCGCCGTGAGTGGAGATGTCCTCCGCCATCCACCATGTGTGCCGCAGGATGGGAATCGCTGACACAATTGCGATTACAAAGATCGTGATTGCGAAGAATTTCGCCATGTTGCCCTCGCCTGAAATGGTTCTATTGCTGGCTGGGAGTGTCTATGCGAGCCGCCGTCCGAAGGCGGCGGGTCATGAGACACAATTCATTTCCCTTTGAAGGTGAAATCGGCTTTTGCCGGCGCGGCCCCGGAGACGGTTACTTTTGCGGTTTGCGTTCCCAGGGTTTCCTGCCAAGCCGTCACAGTGTAGTTTCCCGGCGGCACATTACTGATCGTGTAGTTGCCGTTGGCATCGGTGGTGGCGTAGGGCCCCTTCACGACCGCGAACCAGCCATGCATCCAGGGATGGATGTTGCATTTGACCTCGATCATCTCCGGCGCCTTCCAACTCTTCTCAACCGGAGGCGCACCCGGAGGTTGCGACTGGTTCCACGGAATGTTCCCGGTCATCGGATTCGGATTTGGGTGGATGTTGTGCGCCGTCTGATCGCTTGTCGTCACCTTAAAGGTCTGGCCTACATCCATCGCCAGCACGTGCGGCGTGTATTCGCAGTTCTTCTGATCGAATACCGGCACGTTAGTAGCGGGCTGACTCAAAGCCGCGCCGCTCAAGCCTTCGGAGATGTAGAGAACCACGTTCTCCAGACCGCCGCCCGAACCGACGACGACGTTTTCCATGTGCGGCGAGGTACTCGCGTTCGCCTTGGCGCAGTAGGGATCTTTCGACATATCAATCCCACGCATGTGAGGAGGTGTTCCCTCGTACTTCACCGTGCCGCTGATTTTGCCTTCACTTGCTGCGCTAACCTCATGAGTCAAGAGCAATGCGCCGCACAGGACTACCATCACTGCCATCAGAACAGCTGCCAGCTTCTGCAAATTTTTCATAGTTCTCCCTCAGAACTTTGAACCACATCGAGTTGTAAGTACCCACGTTATTGTTGCCCGGAGGGCTGGGCAGGAGCGTTCGTGTCAACCGGCTTCAGGCCAAGTTGTTTCGCGATCGCCTTCTCCTTGCTCGGCTCCGACATCAGTGTGCGGAGATAGAAAACCAGATCCCACGCCTCATCCGGCTTAATGTTGTCGGCGAACGAAGGCATCGGGGTACCATCCAAACCGGTCATGAAAATGCGATAGAGGTCCTGGTCCGAAGAACCGCACTTCGGCCGCGATCCTTCCGTGAAGTTGAACGCGGCGATAGGCCGGCCCAGATCATCTTGCAGGGTAGACGCGGACGGGCCATTCGCCTCGCCCGTCACCCCGTGACACTTCCAGCATTGCACCCGCGCGAAAACTTCGCGCCCGGCTTTAATGCGGTCAGCAGTGACCTCAGGCTCGGCCGGAATCTGAATCGGCGTTCCGGGCTTCTCACTCGCGAAACGCGGCGAGAAGTGCTTAACCCAGGCCACGAGGTCGGCTTTTTGCTGGTCCGTGAAAACATTCCACGGCGGCATGTTGGAGCGATCCAATCCCCGGCCGATCGTGTCCGAAAGATCCTGATCGGTAGGCAACGTGCCTGTCGGAGTGGAGCGGCATTTGAAGATGCCCAGCTGAAAATCGCGGGGCTTCGGATCTACCCAGGGAAAATTCTCCCCCATCCCATCGCCGCGGTCTCCATGACACCCCACGCAGTAACGGCGGTAGTCGTACTGCGCGCTCTTGGCATGGCCGGTAACGTGACCGATGTGGCTCTCCATCCCGATGCGAGCCTCGAAGTCAGCTTTGGTTTGCTGCGCCAGCGAAGCCAGTGGAAACACCATCACAACTGCTGCCGTACAAAGCAAGGATTTGTGCAGTGTTATTCGCATGCCGTCCTCTTAGAAGTCGAAGTCAAATCCGAGCAGCAGGCTGTTGCTGCTCAAGTCTGTTCCGGTCACGGGCGAGGTACCGCGTTGCCGAATCCACGAATACTCGTTGTGGAAAGCAAACCCGGCGCGGCTCGTCATGAAGGGGTTGTACCGGTAGCCCACGACATAATTGTCGATATCACCCAGGTTGGATGGATTGGTGGCAAATGCCTGCTGTGACATCCGAACCCATTCTGAGCGCTGGAAAATCGTAAGCTGAGGACTGTAGACGTAATGCGTTTCGACGAACGCTCCATTCCACGTGGGATTGCGAGCTCCGGCCGGGAGGATACCCGTCGTGTTGTTGTTCGTGTCCGGGCAGGTGCCCGCCATGATTTCGCCGTAGCAAGCTCCGAACCAGGCACTGTCTTCGCCATGTTGCGTGAAGACCTGGAAGTCAAGATGTGGACCAAGGTAGAACAATCCCTCGAACCCGACCCGACTGAAGCTCTTGTTGCCAATTCCTGAACCAGGCAAAGGAACGCCTCCGCTAGTCAGGTACGTGGTAGGAGCGACGCCGTACATCGCATATCCGCCAATGCGCTGCACACCCAGCTTGCCCGTGCTGAACGCCTGGCTTCCCGCAAAGAATCCCGTGTACGAGTTCTGTCCGTAGGGCACGTCCACGTTGCCGTCGGTTGAGCTAAAGACCGCTGCCGATAAGCGAGTCCGATCATTGCCGGAATGGCCCATCCACTCGGCGCCGATCTGGTTGTCTCCCACCTGACCAAAGATGTTGCCATCGCCCACCGGGATAAAGTGGAACAACTGGAATTCTCCACCACTTTCGGAAAGGGTCAACGTGCGCTTTTCTGAGATGAAGCTGTCCAACTCGAACTTGCCGACCTTAACGTTGAGCCAGGGGCTCTTGAAGAGGTTGTCGAACCTTACGTTCACAGATTCGAAGTGAAATGCCCCCTCCTCGTCGGCAGAAGGGACGAGCAGGAAAGAGAAGTTCTTCTCCAGCGTACCTCCGGTCAGAATGTCGAGGCCACTCAGATTGAATCCGGTGGTGGTCATCCGCTGCTCCCCTGTCGGAGCCGTATCCACAGCCGCCTTGCTTGTGCTTTCCCGGCTCCAAAATGGCGTCATGCGCAAAGTGATGGGCCAATAGGATGCGTTCTGCCAAATCGGTGCATCCCGATCGTTCATGAGCTGATATCCGTTGTCTTTGAATTTCTGACCGAAATAGTTGAGCATCGGCCACGATTCATGACATGCGGAACAGCGCAACCCATACTTACGGGCGAAGGCGGGTAAAGCATTGGCGGGTTGACTGACGCTCAGAACCACGAAAACTGCGAGTAGCGTCAACGGAATTGCAGATGCCGCGAACGAATACTGGCGAGACTGCGTCCCCATACGCATGCCGTACTCCTTCAAATATGTGTGTTACGCAATAAGAATCCCACAACTGCTACGGAAGGATGTTCACGTAAGGCGAATGAATTCCGGGGAACCCCTCCCCGTCATTGGATCGCGCCTACCGGACGGAACCCACGCGCCACCCGGTCGTACCACCTTACCGGAAGCGAATCCTACTACCACCTCCTACCATTTCGCAAGACAATTTTTTGACAAATTTTTTACATCTTCGTGACAACTGTCATATCGTTCACAAGCGCTCGAGGCCAAGCGCGTCAGAACCGTTGACAGACGCCCCGGTCGGACGGTATGAAGGAACCTGAGTTGATTTCCTGTCATGCGGGCCTCAATCTCTCAACCAAAGACCCTCGGCGTGCTTGCGTCACGGACCTCGCTGTGTCTGCGTTTGCTTGCCTTGCTTGCCATCGTGGTTAGTCTGGCCATTCAGCCCGCTCTTGCTCGCGAGAAAGACACCACTCAATACGGTGCTGGGTTGATTGTGAACGTACCGTTCCCAGAGTCCGAAGTGACCCAGGCCGTCAAAGAAGTGATTCAGAATGGGATTATCCGGGGCAGTAAAGAATACGAGCGCGACCAGTACATCACCGGGGCCGAGGTAGAGACCTCTGTTCGCGGCTTCCCAGCCTGGCAGGAAACTGGAACGGTTTTCTACAAGGTGCGGACCCACGCCCTGGATCCAAGAAACTTTAAAGAGAGCGGAGATGTCGGCACTCTCGCTGTCAGATATGTCGTGCAGCCGCAAGGAGACAAGAACACGGTGCTGCGGATCGACGCGATTTTCGTCGAGGACTTCCGGCACACGGTTCACCCCTCCAACGGATCTGTCGAAGGCGCGGAATACAAAGATATTCACGACCACTTGGAAGCACTTAACGCGCTCAAGCAGGAGGCCGCCGCAGTTGGGCAGCGCTCATCCGTAAACGAGAAACTTCTGCGCAATCAGGAGTCCGCACCGTCGCTGCCGGCCCAGAACCGCGCGAACAGTGAGTCTGCACCGTCGCCGGCCAAGGAAGAAATGGCACAGCCAACCGCGCTCACCGAAACTCCCCAGGAACAGCTGAAAAAACTTCGACGGCAAGTGGAGCGGGTGGTAAAGCCTCCCGGCGCACCCTTGAAGGCTTCCCCTTTCCGGTCCGCAAAGACGCTGACTTCGCTACCCAGCGGAACCGAGGTTCTGATCGTCATCGCCACTCCGTACTGGTTGGGAGTTGAGACTCATCAGGGCCAGCATGGCTGGATGTCGCGCGACGACTTGGAGCTGGCACCATGACATGGGGCGCCAGACTCAAAAGGCAGACCGGAGTATTGCTGCTGTTCATCGTCACTCTGCTGATTGGGCAGGGCTGGGCGCAGTCCAACAATTCGGAGCGGACTTTTGGCCAGTCCAAAGACTCGATTGAGAAAGCTGTGAAAAAGCTGCAACCCTCGATGGCTGGCCGCCTGCCGGTACTTGAGGGCTTTGTCGCAAATCCAGACCAGCCACTCGATCGCTATCGCCGCGCCTATTACCAGACCTCGGTACAGGTGAGTGCCCACTCCGCTAGGGACTGCATCGTTCACGTCACTACGAAAATTACCGCGTGGTACACGGACCCGGCTGGAGTTCACTCCGGATACCGTCTTCTGAACTCCAATGGGCGGCTGGAATCCGATCTTCTTGATCAACTGTCCGATGAAGTGGCAGCGAATACAAGCACGGTTCCGACTCCCACCCCGGCACCCGCAATGGAGACGACTAACCAACCAGCTCCCGCTCAGAATCAGGCGAACGAGACAACTCAGGTTGCGCAACAACCGCCTCCGGTGAAACGTGCGCCCCCGAGTATTGCGGTCGGAAGTCCTTTTGCGGCCCCGTTAAACCCCAGCCTACCGCCGCGGGAGTCGGCGGCGGCGCCCGCGCAACCAGGAGACCAGGATCTACAGGCTGAGATCAAGAGTTTGCAGGAAGTACTGCAGAATCAGGGACACCCGAACAATCTGGTGATCGTGAAGCAGGCCGGCGTCCCAGTCGTTGGTTCTCCAAGCCTCACGGCGAAGACCCTGTTCCTGGCGAGCCTGCATGATGAGTTCGAGATGCTCGACTTCAATGCTGACTGGGTTCACGTACGGGTCTCCGGACTGCAGCGCGGATGGATCTGGCGGAACAGCCTGGAGATGCCAGATGGCATTCCCGATACAGCCACGCACGCGGGGTCCGGGCCGAAAGCGGCGGCCGAACAGTTATTTCACGTCACCCGCGAGGAGACGGCGCCATTTCCCGGAGACTGGGCACCGCTCAAAGGGAAGAGCGTCAAGATCCTCTCCATCGAGAAAGTCGACGATTCGTCGAAGGACGCTGGGCTGATCATGCGACTGGAGTTCGCAAAAGCCCAGCTGGAAAAGAATTATGACGAACTGGCGCAAAAATCAGGCACGCTCGCCGGAATCGTCTTGATCTTCGATTCCGCCGATGGCGGGATGATTGCAGCCACTCTTCCCGCCATGCAGAAATGGAAGTCGGGCAATCTGTCTGATTCTGCGTTCTGGCATCAGTGCTTCTTCGATCCTCCGGAACTCGGCGGCGGCTCTGGCGGTGCATCCGCCAGCCACTAATTTCGCGGTCTTGACTTACCTCGAATAGTCAATACCAGACCACCAAAATTGATATCGATAAACGCGACAGTGGAGCGGGATTAGAGGTATCATGTCGCATTCGTTCTGCTGGGGACGGCACTCACGGTGCCATTGGTTTCAAGGGTAGTGTCGGTGCACCAGCCCTCAAGGCTGGACAACGTACCGGCAGCATTTAATTACCGTTTCGAACCCGCTGTGTTCGGCAGGGGTATGGCGCAATACTGTGCGCTGAGGTCATGATGGTTTAAGGCAAGCTAGTGAGTTTCTAGCGAGCCTCCATTCCAACTGGCGGTCGGCGAAACCTTCCACTTCCTGATCTTCGAGTCCAGATCGTCCGGGCCCAAAAATCTCTTCCGCAAGGAGCGCACATGGGACAGCTTGTTACGATCACCAATCCTTCCAGCAACTTCAATCCCCCACCGGTAAAGCACTATGAAGCTTATCGTCCCAAAGCCTTCACCCGCGCAGAACGGGAGACCACAACCCTGCTTTTTGGCGGGCTGACCTGGAAACATGAGCGCATGATGCAGGGCGCGATGCACAACCTGAAATACAACGCAGAACCTTTGCCGAATATTGCGCGAGAGGATCTGGATGCGGGCAAAGAGTTAATCGATGTGGGCGCCTGCTGTCCCACCATCTTCACTACCGGAAATCTGGTGAGCTTCCTGAAGAAGGAAGTCGCGCTTCATGGAAAAGAGCAGACCAGCAAGAAGTATGTGTATCTGACCGCGGGTTCCTGCGGCCCGTGCCGGTTCGGGCAATATCACGAGTCTTACGCGATGGCTCTCGACGGGCTTGGCCTGAAGGACTTTCGAATGTTCCTGCTGGCGCAGGACAAACTGGATCAGGGCGAAACCGGCGGAGGCGGACTTGAAATTACGATGCCGCTCACTTTGGGATTGATATGGGCGATCCTCTGCGGGGATGTGATCACCGATCTGGAGTACGCGACCCGGCCATATGAAGTGAACCCGGGACAAACCGATGCGGTGCTGAAGAATTGCGTTGAGTATATGTACAGCGTTTTTCGAGATCGTCCTGAGCAGGGCGGAAAGCTGAGCACGCTGACCTTCCACTTGGCCAGCAGTTACTTCACGAAAGCGTTGCAGGAAGTGCGCCGCAAGTGGGACGCCATCGAAGTGGATCGGACCCGGGTCAAAACTCGAGTAAAGATCACCGGCGAGTTCTGGTTGCAGACGCACGAAGGCGAGGGGAACTACAACATCAAGAGATGGCTTGAGCAGGAAGACTCCGAGGTGGTGCCTCCGCCAGTCGCGGTCTGGCTGCACTACCTGATGCACCCGGTGATGCGCAAACTCGAGCGCCGCCATTTCCCGAGCAAGCATCCCAAACGCGATGACTTGATGCTCAAAGGGCTGGAACGCATTTTCGTTGGCACCTACAACCGCTTCCGCAAGGCGCTGGCGAATATTCCAAGCGAACTCCCGGACCAGGTGGAATTGAAGAATTTAGCCGAGCCGTTCTATCACTTCGAGCTGCGTGGTGGTGAAGGCCACATGCTGATCGGCAAGGCGCTGTATGCCTACCATCATAAGAAAGCTCACATGGTCTGCGAGCTTTCGCCGTACTCCTGCATGCCGAACACGATGTCCATTGGCTCTATGGCAAACGTAATCGGGAAGTATCCCGACCTGCTTTACGCGCCCATCGAAGTGAAGGGCGATGCCGAAGTGCACGCCTTATCGCGCTGCCAAATGATTCTGACCGAGGCGAAGAAACGGGCGCAGATCGAATTCGAACAGGTCTTGCAGAAAACGGGGCTCACGGTCGAGGCCATTCACGAATATGAGAAGCAACATCCTGAACTGCGGCGCGCCACCTACAAAGTGCCGCACAAGGGATACTCCGGCTTGTCCGCAAACTACGTACTGCACCTCGCGCAGGACCGCGGACTGGCGCGAGCCTGACCAACCGAACTGAATCAAACTGAGCGAGGTGGGTTTATGGCAAACGGATTAGTACAGATTGGGGGAATCGAAGGGCAAGCGGCGGCCGTGATGGCTGCCGCCCCCTCCCCCCAGGTATTTGAAGGCGAGAGCCTGATGTGCGGATTGGACGTGGGCAGCACGACCTGCAAGTACGTGCTGGCGACTCCTCGAGGCAACGTACTGGCGCAGGCGTACGAACGCCATAACACCCGCCAGGCGGAAAAGATCCTGCAGTTTCTCACCATGCTGGAGGCAAAGCACGGGTTCGCACCGGGACGCGATCGCGTCTTCTTTACCGGCTCCGGGGCCGGGATTATTGCTCCGCTCGTAGGCGGCAAAGTGGTGCAGGAGGTCGTGGCGGTAGCGGCTGCGGTGGACAAGCTTCACCCTAACGTCCGCTTCGTCAGCGAAATTGGCGGCGAGGATATGAAGACGATCTTCTTCCAGGGAGAAGGCGCGACCCGCAGCAAGCAGGTCCTGATGCAGAGCGCGTGCTCGGGAGGCACCGGCACCTTCATCGAGAAGACTGCGCGCAAGCTGGAGATTGCTCCGGAGACGCTCTCCCGAATGGGCTACTCCGGATATCCGCTGCACAAGATCAGCAGCAAGTGCGGCATCTTCGCCGAGGCCGATGCCAATACCCTGCTAAAGGCCGGGGTTCCCGTGGAAGAGATCATCGCCTCGTTATTTGAGGCGGTCGTGTACCAGAATCTGGCGACGCTGACGCGGGGCAACACGCCTCTTCCCGAGATCCTCCTGCTGGGCGGACCTAATCTTTTCTTCAAAGGCCTGCAGGAAGCGTGGCGCCATCACTTAGGAAAGGTGTGGAAGGAGCGCAAGGTCGCCGTCGCGGATGATCGCGACGTTTCTAGCCTCATCGGCGTGCCCGACAATGCCTTGTACTACGCGGCGCTCGGGTGTGTGGAAGTCGGCTTACGCGAAAACGCAGCCGCAGGCCTCTATACGGGCCACGAACGGCTGAAGTACTGGATCGAAGAGGGCCAGTACGAAGAGAAAAAGAAAATAGGCCGCGGCGGACTCTGTAAAGACGAAGCCGATCTTTCCAGCTTCAAGGAGAAATACGAAAAGTCGAAGGCCGCGCCTGTGGGCCCGCAGGCCGCCGTTGGCAGCGGGAGCCTGGGGCCGATCGTTCTGGGCTGCGATTTCGGTTCCACGACGGCGAAGGCTGTATGCATGTCCCCGGAAAAAGAACTCCTCTTTTCCTGTTACGCCCTGAGCAAGGGCAATCCTATCGAAGACGCGAAGTCACTGTTCCGGCAGATTCGAACCGTGGTTAGCGACAGCGACATCATGGCTCTCGCCCTGACCGGCTACGGCAAGGATCTGTTGAAAGGCATTCTGGGAGCGGACTGCCCGGTGGTCGAGACCATTGCTCACGCCTCCGCCGGACTTCACTTCTTCCCTGACGCGGATTGCATCTGCGACGTGGGCGGCGTGGATGTGAAGATCATGCTCCTCAATAACGGAGCGGTAACCGACTTCCGGCTCAACTCGCAATGCTCCTCCGGGAATGGGGCATTTTTGCAGGGAGTCGCCGAGCGCTTCAATATTCCGATGGGCGAGATGGCAGACGGTGCGTTCCAAGCTAAGGCGATGCCGCAATTGTCGATGGGCTGCGGGGTATTCCTGCAAAGCGATATCGTCAACCAGCAGCGGAAGGGATGGCAAGCAGAAGAAATTCTCGCTGGGCTCTGCGCTATTCTGCCGCTCAATGTCTGGATCTATGCCGGAGGCATGAACAACCTGCAGCAAGTGGGCAGGAAATATATCTTGCAGGGCGGCACCCATCGCAATCT
>JAICJP010000387.1 GCA_025928375.1 Candidatus Sulfotelmatobacter sp. | reverse complement strand
TACTTCCCGAGACGTTCTTGATTGGACGCATTACGACGGTAATAGGGAGGCATTCCGTTCGTGCCACCTGGATGGGCCGGCTCACCACCACAGAGGGCACAGAAGTTCACAGAGCAGGCTTCTGTGCTCCTCCGTGTCCCCCGTGGTGGAATGTTTTGGAATTTTTGAGGTTAGCTGCCGCTCGAGAAGCCGCCGCTGTGAGCCAGGGTCATGCGGAGGTACTTGTAGGGATTGACGGGGGTACCATTGATGCGAACTTCGTAGTGGAGGTGTGGGCCGGTGGAACGGCCGCTCTCGCCGACGTATCCGATGACGTCACCGCGCTGGACTCTTTGGCCCGGGGTTACAGCGAAGCCGGACAGGTGGCCATAGCGCGTGCTGATGCCGCTTCCATGGTCCATCATGATGATCTTGCCGTAACCGCCCAGCGTTTCGGTGGCGATTACGACCCCATCCGCGGGCGCAATGATCTGCTTGCCATACGTGCTGCCAATATCAACACCGCTGTGAAATGCGCCTTCGCCGTTAAATGGATCGATGCGCTCCCCGAAGCTGCCCGTGACCTGCCCTTCCACCGGCCAAACGTTCGGGGCCGAGTTGGCCCTGATCCAATCCGCCGTCGTGGCGTTGCGGGTGAGCCCCATCGTGAGTCCGACCATCGTGGCGCCGGTCAGGGCCGAGGTCCGCAAAGCGTGCAACTGATCCAGCGACGAAGTGATGTCCGCCTCATGGATCTGGTCGCTGCTTCCAGTGACCATGATGGGCTCCGACTTGAGTCCATACAGGGCCGAAACTTCACTGGCAATCGAGCCCAGCGATGCCACCTGCACGTCACGCTCTTTGGCAACCTGTTCCAGGCGGGAGTAGCTCGACTTCAGCTGATCTTTCTCGGTCCGCAGCTGGTTGAACTGCGAAACCTTCAGAAGCATGCGAGTGTACGAGCTGGCAATCCCGGTGAGGCTGAGAAATCCAATGGCAGCGCCGATGGCAAAAACGTAGAGGTAATGAACAGGAATGGAGATTTTGCGAAGGGTGCCGTCGTCCCCGCGAGCGACAAAAAGGATGTAGAAGCGTTTCTGCAAAAATCCTTCCCTCTAGTTGAAGCATCAGGTCCGGAATTTCAGGCCAAGTTCTTAGAGTGCAAGAAAGCCTGTTCGGACCACCTGACTTTTTCGGGCAGCGTTCCCTATCTTGGGAAGGGAACTGATTGCGCCCTTTTTTCTACCGGAACTCCGACCAGAACCTGAGATTTCTGTTCGTCTGCAATTGCAACTGGCTGCAGAACTTAGCCGGCCAAAGGTCTTTTGTGAATGACTCGTCAACGGTAACAAAGTAGGTTCCCCGTGTCAACGAGGTACAAAGCTGTAGCAGGTTACGGAAGATGGGGTAACCAGCACGGTCCGAAGGACATGTTACGGCAACAAAGTTGCCCAGCCCCGTTATTGCGGTCGGAATCGCTCCTGGGCGGTATAGTAATGGCGCCCATGCCCCTGCCCGAAAGAGAGCTCATCGCGCAACTTCGCCGATTCGTCTCGCCGGCGGGCAGGACACAATTCGCCGCCGGAGCCAAAGCAGCGATCCGAGTTGGAATGGGCGATGACTGTGCGGTGTTGCGGATCGGGTCGGCATTGGACTGTCTGGTCACGACCGATTTCAGCCTGGAAGGAATTCACTTTCGGAGGAACTGGCATCCGCCTGAGTCCGTTGGCCATCGTTGCCTCGCGAGGGGGTTGAGCGACATTGCGGCTATGGGCGGCGAGCCCGTAGCAGCTTTTCTATCCTTAGCCTTGCCCGGCACATTACCACAGGCCTGGGTCCGCGCCTTTTTTCGTGGCCTGCTCCGCTTGGCGGAGCAGCACCACGTAACCCTGGCTGGCGGCGATACTGCGGGGTCGCCGACCGGAGTTCTGGCCGATATCGTGGTTCTCGGGACAGTTCCCAAAGGACAAGCCATCCTGCGCTCAGGCGCACGCCCCGGAGATCGCATTTTCGTCAGTGGAACCTTGGGCGGGTCGGCGGCCGCCTTCATGCAGATGGGAACCCGCCGAAAGAAAGTAGATGAGCGCCAGTTCCCTCGTCATTTCTATCCCGAACCCCGCATCCGGCTGGGACGCATCTTGCGAGAGCGCAGGATCGCAACCGCGATGATCGACACCAGCGATGGGCTCTCCACCGACCTAACTCACATCTGTGAGGAGAGTGGCGTGGGAGCCGAAATCGACGCCAGCAGCATTCCCAGCGCGCGGGTCGGGCAGCCAGCGCGATCGGTCGACCTGGATCTCGCACTGCATGGCGGCGAAGATTACGAACTGCTGTTCTCCGTTTCTGCTCGCGCACGTGTGCCCCGGATGCTCGCGGGCGTTGCGCTCACCGAAATTGGGCGGATTACCTCGGGGCGGAAGATCTTCCTGCGCAGGATGGATGGTAAAACCGAGCCGCTGAAACCCCGCGGCTGGGAGCACTTTCGGAAGACACAGAGTCGAGGCCGCGCCTAAAGCCTCACCACAGAGGACACAGAGGAATACGGCCCCTGTGTTCTTCTGTTTCCCCTGTCGTGCATGTTGATGTTCTGTAATTACCTTCGTCACTACTGTGCATCTACCGTACATTACCGTTCGGGTCTAAAGTTGAAACCATGCCGTTACCCCGACATCTCTTTTCCATTCTCGCGATCCTGATCACGAGCACCGCATTCGCAGTGGACAAAAAGCCGCTACCGCCAGCACCTGCGAAGTCTCCCGCGCACGCAGTGACCAACGAATTCATTCAGAAGCAATTCGGTGAAAACTGCACTGTGCTGCCCGGTCGCCAGTTTGTTGGCGATCTCGACGGGGACGGCATCGATGATTTGGTGGTCGCTGCGAAATGCAAGAATCCCATGGCCGATAAGGATGAACTGGACTATGTCGTTGCCGATCCCTTTGACACATTTATGGGATTCGGCGATGTCAAAGTGACTTCCAATTTCGCCTCCGACGTGCCGGAACGGCGCGGAGTCGCGATGCTCATCATTCATGGTGCGGACAAGGATGCATGGCAGGCGGAAAAACCGAAAGCAAAATTTCTGCTGATTAACTTGCCTTTCAAAACTCTGACCGTGAAAAAATACGCGCTCAAGAAGAGAACTGTCCTCGGAATCTACATGGAAGAGCAAGGAGAAGGGGAAAACAATTCGTCGGTCGTTTACTGGGACGGAAAGAAATACCGCTACGTCCAGCTCGGCTCAACTATGGAGTAGATCGGCAGTGCAGGCTAGCGGTTTTCCGCGATCCATTCTGCATTCTTCATCTTTCGTCACCCACGGGAAACTCGCTCGTTCCCACCTTGCCGACATTCGCCTCGGCAAATTGGCACACACGATCCAGGGTCGCTTGCAGTTCGGCGGTGCATTGCTCCAGCTCCGCTTCGGTCGCATCTTGCGGAACTGGAATTAGTTTGCCCACGCGGACGAGCACGCGCGAAAAAGGGCGGGGGATCATCATGCGGTCCCAACTCTTCAAGACCCATGCCTTCTCGACAGCCGCGTGGAAGCTCGTCAGCGGCAGGCCGGAAGACTTGCCCAGCCCTAACGGCCCGGGCTTTACCCGATGACGCGGGCCCCGGGGGCCATCCAGGGTAAACGCGACGGTCCAGCCTTCATCCAAAGCGCGCCGCAGCCCTAGCAGGGCACGAATGGGATTTCGACTGCTCGATCCCTTGACGGCCACGAAGCCGAACCGCTTGATGATCCTCCCCATGTACTCGCCGTCGTAGCTGTAGCTGCTCATCACGCGAATGCCCATGTCGCGAAAAATATACGTGGCAGGAATAATGCAGGAATGCCAAAAGGAAGCCACCAGAGGTCGCGCAGCCAGCGTCTTTTGTGCGCCGGGCTCGTACGACACACTCACGCGCAGGGTCGGTCCCAACAGGCGAATGAACCAGTATCCCGCCCAAACAATCAGCGCCAGCACAATGCGCTGGCGTAGGGTCCATTGACGCGGGCCAGACGCGGCTTCTGAGGAGGTTGCTGGCTCGCGAGTGCTGGCTTCGGGCACGAAGCTATTGTAAATGCGCCTTGTTGGCCACGGATCAGCGCGGATTTACACGGATCAAAACGTCCTAGAGACGTAGCAACCGCCTGCACAGACTCCGTGCAATCAGTTTTCCAGGTAAGAATCGATCCAGCTTTTCACTCTGAACCGGCGATCATCGGCGGGATCGAAGCGCACACCGAGGGACTTCGGCTTCCTCCACGTGATCGCTCCCCGCAGGTTCACTCGGG
>JAICJP010000410.1 GCA_025928375.1 Candidatus Sulfotelmatobacter sp. | reverse complement strand
CAAGCCCACCGCGGGCTCCACAATGGCCACTGCCACCGCCTGCTTATTGCAGGGCGCGCTGCGAGCGCTGCGCAGGACTTGCGAAGCTCCCTCGGCCGCGCAGTCCACGATGATGCCCTCGAATCGGCGCCGGGTTAGGCGGTAGAGCGCGGAATCCGCATCGGCGCACACGTGCAGTTCGATATCGAGGTCGCCGAGCACGCGCCGCAACACGCGCACGATCTTCTCATCCGAGCACAGCAACAGCGATTTCAAGCCCATAGCTTCTCGATGTCGGCTGGCAGTGCGACAAGACTGCCGGACGCCTATGCTGCCACTCTATTTCCATCGACTCTGGCGATCAACGGCTCTCCTGCGGAGGTGATTACTCCAGTAATCTTCAGAGCTTTTTCGTTCCCTTGCGGACTTGCTGCAGCTGGCTCCGAACTTCGGGCCAGGCGAACGGCCGAAAGCGCTCTACTCTGATGTAAACTACTCGGCTTCAATGATTTAGCCGCATACTACGGGCCGTCGCCCAGGAAAATTCCGTTGACTTTCATTTCCTATCGCCTTACAATACGGCTTCTCCGATCAGCCTTCGCAATTGGGACTGAGGATTCCGTGTGTCTTAAAGCTCGTCCGCGGCGAGTGCATCTATAGCTTGAATCCTTTAGGCGCACCGGAGAATCTTAAATACAAGGCGCATCACAGCGGTTTGTACGTTAATTCTTATCCCCTTAGGTGGAAAGGCAATAGTTCATGGCTAAGCGACGCGGAAATCCAAACTGGGGTAAGCCTGAGCCCATCGGTCCGGTCACCCCTACCATCACCGAATTTGAGCAGGTCGTGCGCGAGTACAAGCTCTCACCCGATCAGTACCTGCGCTCCACTCGTTTGCGGGAATGGGCACGACGCAACAAGAACTCGAAATATATCCCTGAACCTCTTCTGGAAGCATGGGGATTCGAGATCGAATCCACGCTGTAGGAGCTGGGTAAGGGGCAGGAAATGGGGTCGCTCGCGAGGGCGGCCCTTTCAATTTTGCGCCAAGCTTTGAGCCCCGGTGGAATGAATTTGCCAAGCCCCCTTTCTCAGCATCCTGAGATCCCAGGCGCTGCCATCCGATGCCCGACGCTATCAAAATTCCGCTTGGCGAGTTGTTCGCGCTATTGACAGCGATTGGCTTTGCAGCCGGACTGAACCTATACGCGACCGTGGCTGCCTTGGGCCTGCTGGCCCGGTTCGGTCACCTGCCGCTGCCCCCGGGACTGCAACTGCTCGAGAGCTGGGCTGTGATTGCCGCAAGCACAGCCCTGTTTTCGATAGAATTCTTCGCCGACAAAATCCCAGCTTTCGACCTCATCTGGAACGCGCTGCACACGTTCATCCGCGTGCCTGTGGCCGCGATTCTGGCGTACCGGGCTACCAGCCAGCTCTCGCCGGAGCATCAACTTCTGGCTGCCCTGCTTGGCGCCGCAGTCGCGCTCATCGCTCATGGAGGGAAGACCGCGGCGCGAGTTGCCATAACGCCGTCCCCGGAGCCACTGTCCAATGTCACTCTCAGCCTTAGCGAAGATGCGTTGGCCATCGGACTCACTTGGCTCGCTGCGCGCCACCCCTATCTGGCAGGCATACTGGCGGCAGGCCTGATCCTTGCCATCATTTTCACAATTCGACTGGTGATCCGCGCTATGCGTGCCTTGTTTACGGGCGCCCGGAACGAACTTGCGGGGCACTGACGGGTTGCCCTGACCATCTGATCGACAGCTCCTACCCTTTCAATCTCAGAAAATCCTTCATCCGTTCCACTTCGGCCTCAAGCTCCCGGTCAAACGCTCGCTCCTTCGGCTTGACAGTCACATACCCGAAGTCGCATTGCAGTTCTCCGTTCTTCACTGCCAAGTTTGCCCAGCCGATCACTCGATCTCGCCAAAGGATCGGCAAGGCGTAATACCCCCGCACCCGCTTCGCTGCGGGCGTGTATGCCTCGAAGCGGTACTCCCATCCCCACAGCAGTTCGAAGCGGTCCCGATCCCAAACCACCGGATCGAAGGGCGCCAGCAAGTACACTGTTTCTTGGCCAACACTCCCGCCGGGACCCTCGTCTGCCGGCCAGTACCAGCTCACTCCGTCGACCTCCGCATGCAGCAAGCGCTGTTTCGCCCTTTGAATGGCCGAAGCCACGTCCTTCTCCCACTGTGGCGCGGCATAACGCAGCCGGCGTAGCAGGAATCGTAAACTCGGCAGTGGCAGCGGAGCGTAGATCTGAATTGCGATGTCGGCGAGCGCATCCAGCCGTCTCTGGCATTCTTCCTTATGCGAAGGCAGCGGCCCATGCTCGTGCACCGCATACACGCGAATTCCCTTATCGCGTCTCACTACCCGCAGCAGGCCCTGGTAATGCATGCCGTCTAGAAAATGAGTCGTGGCATTCGACGTGCCGCCCCAATAGTTCTTCACCGTTCCGTGCGAAAAGTGCTCGTCGACCTCTTGGGGATGTACCTCGCCACGCTCCCGCACAAACTCCAGGATCGCTTGTGCGCGCTTCCGCGGCCGCCTCGGCGAGGGCACAAGCCCCGCAGCGGGAACGCATCGGTTGGACCGCGGGTGCATGAGCGCCTGCACCTCGCGCGTCACGAAGCCGTAATTGATGAAGAAATCCTCTTCGATCTCCAGTTCTCGATAGCGCCGTTCCAGATCTCCGGCCCGGTAATTCTTTACCCGGTGTCGAAGGATCAGGTCCTGCGCGCGTGCGGGCGCGCGAATGGGATCCGCCTGCACGAATCCCATCCGCTGCAACGCACGTTTCAACGTTGTGGGCTGAAACAAACTGCGGCTGACCGTAAACCACCGCAGATCCTCCGCCGTGATCGACATTCCTTTGATGTTATCGAAAAGCAGAGGTGCACCGATCACATTCCAGAATATGTGCGGCCCTATTCCCTGCTCCTATCCCTTGACGTGACAATCGCCTGATCCCCTCTGCTAAAATCGCCCCAATGAGCCCTCAACTGCCCTTTACGGACGTTCCGGACGCGATCGAGGAAATCCGCGCGGGACGCATGATCGTGGTGGTCGACGACGAGGACCGCGAGAACGAAGGTGACCTGACCCTGGCCGCCGAGAAGGTCACTCCCGAGGCAATCAATTTTATGGCCAAGTACGGGCGCGGCCTGGTCTGTCTCGCCATGACCGAAGAGCGCCTCGAGCATCTCAACATCGGCCCCATGACCGCCGAGAATACTTCGCAGTACGGAACTGCATTCTGCGAAGCCATCGATGCCCGTCAGGGTGTAACCACAGGCATTTCAGCATACGACCGTGCCCGCACCATTCAGGTCGCAATCGATCCCGCGACCAAGCCATCGGACCTTGCCCGCCCCGGCCACGTCTTTCCTCTTCGTGCCCGCAAAGGCGGAGTCCTGGTGCGCGCGGGACAAACCGAAGCCTCCGTCGATCTGGCGCGGCTCGCTGGCATGGTCCCCGCAGGAATTATCTGCGAAATCATGAAAGATGACGGCAGCATGGCTCGCGTTCCGGACCTGACCGACTTCTGCCGCCAGCACAACATGAAAATGCTCACCGTGGCGGAACTCATTCGCTACCGCATGGCGCATGAGCGCTACGTCAATCGCGTCGGCGAAGCTCTGATCGACACCCGCTTTGGCGAATTCCGTTTGATTGCTTATTCCAGCGAAGTCGACGGCGGCGAGTCGCACGTTGCCCTGATCCGCGGTGACATCGAGCACAGCGACGTTCCGGTGCTGGTTCGTATGCACGCCCACTGCCTGATGGGAGACGTCTTCGGCGCGACCGGCTGCGAATGCCGAACCACGCTCGAAGGCTCGATGCGCCGCATTGCCCAGGAAGGCTTGGGAGCCTTGATCTACCTGCACCAGACTTCGCAGGGATTT
>JAICJP010000258.1 GCA_025928375.1 Candidatus Sulfotelmatobacter sp. | reverse complement strand
TTGGCGTATGCAGCGAGCGTGGCGCAGGATTTTCGCCTGGCAGTTCGCAGCCTTCGTAAGAGCCCTGGTTTCCTCGTAGTTGTAACCCTTTCGCTTGCTTTGGGGATCGGGGCGAACAGCACCATCTTCAGCGTCATCGATACGCTGCTCTATCGCCCGTTGCCCTACGATCATCCGGAGCAGCTCACCACAATTTGGGATACGCATCTCGGCCAGGACGGTATGGGACGGGCTCCCATTGCAGAGTTGCTTGACTGGAAACAGCAGAATCACGTGTTCCAGGACATTGCTCTCACCAGCTTCAACGAGGAAGCGGTGCTATCCGGCGCCGGAGCTCCGGAACACGTCACCGTGCAGGACGTTACACCCAACTTTTTCAGCCTGCTTGGCGCAAAGCCAATTGTGGGCAGGATATTTTTTCCTTCCGAGATGCAGGACCAGGACCAGACCGTCGTCATCAGCTACTCATTTTGGAAAACTCACTTCAACAAGGATCCCAACGTTCTCGGAAAAACACTGAAACTGAGTGGGATTCCGTCCACGGTGGTTGGAGTCATGCCCGAAGGCTTCGCGCCGTTCGAAGGTGGAACGATAGTTTGGCAACCGGTAAATCCGGAGAGCCAAAGATATGCAGATCGTTCGGACCACTGGCTTACCGCCATTGCGCGTCTCAAGCCCACCGTCACGCCGGCGCAGGCTCAAGCCGAAATGGATGCCATTGCACATCGCCTGGAGCAACAGTACCCAACCAGCAATAAAGGAGTCGGAAAGAAACTCGTTCCGCTGCGGGAGGCTCTGTATGGCTGGGCGAGGCGAGCGCTTTATCCGCTGTTCGGCGCGGTGGGATTCGTGCTGCTGATTGCCTGCGCCAACGTAGCGAACCTGATTCAATCGCGAAGCGAGAAGCGCAGGGGTGAATCTGCGGTTCGCCTGTCACTTGGCGCAAGCCGGGCGCGCCTGGTGCAGCAGTCGCTGGTGGAAAGCCTGCCGCTGGGCTTGTTGGGCTGCGCCTTCGGGCTGCTGATCGCCTTTTGGGGCATTCGCGTATTCCTCTGGATTGCCGGTCCTGATTTCCCCAACGCGGATTCCATGACGGTCAACTTGCGCGTGGTGGTATTCACGCTTGGCATCTCCTTACTCACGACACTGCTGTTCGGTGTGGCACCTGCGCTGCAGGCTTCGAAGACGGATCTGAACAACGCTCTTCGCGATGGTGCTCGCGGTACGGCACCCTCCTCTCGCGGGAGGATGCGTCATTTTCTGGTCGTTTCTGAAGTTGCGCTCGCCATGGTGCTGCTGGTCGGTACCGGGTTGATGATCAACACGATGCTACGCTTGCGGCACGTCAACCCGGGCTTCGATACCAGGAACCTGCTAACCATGACCCTTCAGTTGCCCGAGGGAGCCGGCTACGTTGAGCGGGTTCCCGGCGGTGATATGGAACGAGCCAAGCCGGCGGTCACGAGTTTCTACCAACGCCTGCTCGAACGAGTTTCAGCCCTGCCGGGAGTCGAATCGGCCGCATCGATGACCGGCCTGCCGACTCATTTCATGGAATGGCCCTCATTCGTGATTCTGGGCCGTCCCGTACCGGCACCCGGCCAGAGGCCCGACGCAGGCTACGCTCAGGTCAGCCCGAACATCTTCCGTACACTCGGAATCCCGCTGAAGAAAGGCCGCTTGCTGGATGAGCACGATACCAGTGCGGCGCCTTGGGCGATTGTAGTCAATCAAGCATTTGTGCGCCTTTATTTCCCGAACGAAGATCCGATCGGCAAGGCGATACGCCTGCGCTACGATCCTTACCCCACCGACGAGGACCGCCCGCGGCAGATCGTCGGAGTGGTGGGCGACGTAAAACAGCGCGGACTGGCACGCGAGCCGATCCCATTTATGTACGCTTCGTTTCTGCAGCAGCCCGACGTCTATCCCGGAGGGTTCATTGTGTCTCACCTCTGGCAAGACCTTGCAGTGCGAATGGCTCCAGGCGCACGGATCGCCGACGTGTCCAAAGCCATCCGCCAGATCGTTGGCGAACTGGACCCGGATCAACCCATTGCTAACGTGATGTTGATGGACCAGGTGCTTACGCAGGACCTGGGCGAAAACCGAAGTTACATGCAACTGTTGAGCATTTTCGCGGTAGTTGCGGTGTTTTTGGCAGGGATGGGCATTTACGGTGTCATGTCGTATTTCGTCATCCAGCATACGCACGACATCGGAATCCGCCTGGCTCTTGGAGCGCATCCTTCCAACATTCTTCGCTGGGTCGCTAAGCTTGCAGCGAAGCTTGTGCTTGTAGGGATTTTGGTAGGAGTAGGACTCGCGTTCGGCCTGACGCGGGTGATCTCAGCCGTGCTATTCGGAATCACGCCCACGGATCCGACTACTTTCTTGATTGTGGCGATTACGCTTGCGCTGGTCGCCTGTGCCGCGTGCTACATTCCAGCACGCCGGGCAACCAAGCTCGATCCGCTGGTCTCGCTGCGGTACGAGTGAATGGGATCAACTCTATGTCGAGCCGACTGCGGCAGCATTAACTTTGTGCATCGTGCATGGCTCGATTGCCGCCCCAATCCGTTCGGTGAGCGCCTCGAGGATTCTAAGATCATCCGCGGTAAACGCGTCCTGGTGCGCGCGATATAGCGCCAGGACTGCGGTAAGCCCTGACGCGCCTTCCAAAGGCACCGCGAGGGCCGAGCGCAATGTGCTGTACTTATTTGTGTCGTTTAAGTAGCCGGGTTCGACCGAGGGATTGCCGTTCAGAATGGCCTTGTGATTCTCTGCCACCCAGCCGGATAGTCCTTCGCCCAAGGGGATTCGCAAGTTGGAAAAAAGGTTAAAATTCTCTCCACTCACGAAAACGGGAACGAGTACCTCGTCTCGCAGACAGTAAGCTGCCAGCGCATCGTAGGGCACGAACTGCTTCAGTCGAATGGCAGCCATGGAAAACACGTCCTCGACCCGAAGGGTGGGACTTTGCTTCTTGAGTTCGACGATTTCCATGGCGGCATTCCGCGCGGCTGAGATCAAGGCGGTGAGATCGGCGCTCTGAGCTGCGGTCAACGTTTCAGGTTCTTCCGACTTGGCAAATCCGGCCGCCGGCGCCGACCCTCGTTCCACCTTGACATCGGTGGACAACTTCGCGGGCGCGTCCGGCGTTTGCTCGGTCGCTAGTTTCTCCAGTTCAAGGTAGCGGCGCTGCAGAATCTCGACGACTTGCGGGTCGAAGGCCTTGCCGGCATCGGCGACTACCTTTGCCATGGCTTCATCGAGCGGGAGAGCCTTGCGATATTGCCGGTCGGAGGCGAGGGCATCGAAGCAGTCCACCGCTGCCAGAATCCTTGCGCCAATGGGAATAGCTTCTCCTGTCAGGCCGTAAGGATAACCCGTTCCGTCCCATTTCTCGTGATGGGCGCGCACAATCGGTACCACCGGATAGGGAAAGTTGACGCGTTCCAGAATCTCCGCGCCGACGATGGGATGGATCTTCATCTTCTCGAATTCTTCCGGAGTCAACCTGCCGGGCTTGGAGATGATGTGCTCCGGCACCGCCAGCTTGCCGATGTCATGCAGCACGGAAGCCGCTTGCAGGGCTTCGGTTTCATCCTCGGTCAGGCCCAGTTCTTTCGCGAGCGCCATCGAGTAGACGCGCACCCGCTGCAGATGCTCGGCGGTGTTTTCATCTTTCGCTTCAATTGCCAGGGCGAGGGCTTCGATGGTTCGCAGATGCAGCTTTGAAACCTGTTCGGCGTGGCGCTTCTCCGTTTCCAGCTTTCCAAGATAAAGACGATAGGAGCGGTACATCAGATAAATTGGCGGCAGAACCAGCAGTGACGATTGCCATCCGATGTGAGCATTCAGGAAATGGATGAGCCCGGCCGTGGCCGCCCCCACCATGTAGTAGGGGAACGACCAGAGATAACTGTCGTTCCACACTTTGCGAATCGGTTTGCTCTCCGTCAATCCGATGATGGTGGACATCGCCGACGTGTTGCAGGAGAAGTGCGTGATCGCGGCCACAAGCAGCGCGAGATGACCCGGTCCATGCAGGACTTTCAGCACCATGAACCGGTAGGCCGCGTAGGCAACAGCGCTGGAGACCGTGACTTGCGAGAAGTTGAATAGCAGTTGCACGGGCTTGGGGCGGCGCACCGGTCTCCAATAGAACTGCGCGAGCGTGCTGGCGAGCCCGATGCTTAGAGTCTCCGGCAAGCTCAGTTCCAGGACTCCCAGCAGAGTGAACAGGAAGTTCACTGACAAATTGCCTTCGATCCCCGGCAAGGTCACCTTCAGCGACGATGCAAACAAGGCGGCGAGCAGATAAGCGCCGAACTTCACTGTGTCGCTGGAGTGCCAGTGCGCGAACCCGTAGAACAGGCTGAGGCTAGCCGCCAGAGACATTGCGGCGATGAACGCGCGAACGGCCGTCGTGCGAACCTCAGTCATAGGAAAGTGCTTAAATTTTCAACGATATAGGGCTAGATTGTCCGCTGCAAAAACCACCCGCTGATTACCTTGGTTTGCTGATTCGAATCAACCACTTACACTCGAATTCCGCTGCTTTTCCGGCCGTAGCTGTCCCCGTTACCTGCGACAACCTGTCCCGCGCCCGCGTGGGCGGGACAAAGTGCCCGTTGTGTTGCGCAACAGTCGCTTGTAAGTCACTGATTCTGAGCGGTAACCGCAGTCACCGTTTGGAGGGGGAACTGCACAGGTAAAGGTACTTGGGGAACGATTGCGCGCGTTAGATCGCGCTTACTGGGGGACCAATGAAGAAGTTCTCGCTTCTGATGCTGATCGTCGCCGTGACGCTATGCCACGCCGACGATTCGAAGATATCGCCAGACTTGCGCAAGTATCCTTCGACGCAGAAGGTACAGGTCGTGGTGCAGTACGCCCCGGGGACACAGCTGAATTGCAGCGGACTGCTTGGGTTTCTGGGCTGCGCCCTGAATAGCATCCTGAAACTCGGGGGCACGATCTTAGGGCAGCTGCCGCTAGTGAACGGTGTGGTTGCCGTGCTCGACGGCAATGGCATTGTTAGCTTGTCGAACCAGTCGAACGTGGTGTACATCAGCGCTGACCGCCCGCTTTCGCCGACATTGAGCACGGCTGCGCCCGCCGTGAATGCCGACTTCGCGTGGCAATCGAACTATACAGGCGCGGGAGTGGCGGTCGCTTTGATCGACAGCGGCGTGGCGAATCATCCCGATCTTTATCAGGGAATCTTTCCGATTTCGCGAGTGGTTTACCAGCAGTCGTTCGTTCCGGGAAATTCCACCGCCGCCGACCAGTATGGCCACGGAACGCACATCGCCGGCCTGATCGCCGGTGACGGCCTGAGTTCCACCGGCTTCGTCTACAGCAAGACGTTTAAAGGCATTGCGCCTGGCGCCAAAATTGTGAACCTGCGGGTACTGGACGCCAATGGCTCTTCCACGGACAGCATCGTCATTGCAGCCATCGATAAAGCGATCTCCCTGAAATCAACGTACAACATTCGTGTGATCAATCTGTCGATGGGCCGGGCCGTATATGAAAGCTACAAGCTGGATCCGCTCTGCCAAGCGGTGGAGAAGGCGTGGAAGAATGGAATCGTGGTGGTAGTCGCAGCCGGCAATAACGGCCGCTTCCAGCCTACCAATGGCTACGGCACCGTGACTTCGCCCGCCAACGATCCGTATGTGATCACGGTTGGATCGATGAAGACGATGGGAACTCCGCAGCGCGATGACGACCGGATCGCGAGCTACAGTTCCAAGGGGCCAACCCTGATCGATGCAATCGCCAAGCCGGATGTCGTCGCCCCCGGCAACCTGCTGGTTTCGCTGGAAGCGCCGAATTCGACGCTCTACAACGAATTCCTGGGGAACCGCGTGCCCTACAACTTCTACGTGAAGGGAGGCAGCACTGCTTCCTCTTCGAGTTACTTCACGCTTAGCGGAACCAGCATGGCCGCGGGCGTGGTGAGCGGAGTCGTTGCCGATCTGCTGCAAGCCAGCCCTCGATTGAATCCGGACCAGGTGAAGGCCCGCCTGATGAAAACGGCGTGGAAGTCATTTCCGACATTCAGCAGCACCACGGATCCGGCCACCGGTATCACGTATACCGATCAATACGACCTATTCACGATCGGAGCGGGCTACGTGGATCTCCAAGCCGCCCTCAGCAGCGCCGATGTAGCCAGTGGAACCGCGATGTCTCCGGTCGCGTCCTACGACGCCAACTCGGGCAACGTTTATCTGCAGGATAATTCTTCCGCGGTGTGGAACACCTCTGGCACCTGGTCGAATGCTGCAGTGTGGGGATCGTCGCAATTTGTGGCGGGAACTTCGTCGACAACCATGACCGGATCCAACGCGCTTTGGGGCAGCAATGC
>JAICJP010000442.1 GCA_025928375.1 Candidatus Sulfotelmatobacter sp. | reverse complement strand
GCGAGCGTCGGAGCGACGGGTCCCAGCGCGAAAGTAGCCCAAGCTACTCCCCCGAAACTCCATTCAGACAGATCATTCCGCCGCAGAAGTATGGTCGTGAATAATCTTCCACCCGTCGCCAAATTTCCGAAAAATCAATGTGAATTTCCCCTGCGGATTCTTACCCTCAGGCATAGCCAGATGCCATGTCCCCCGCACGAACGCCGCCTCAGGCCCCAGCATTTCAATCCGCAGATCGGAAAAATCCAGCTTCCCCATCGCGTGCCCAGGACTGTTATAGGTGGCGCGGTATCTCTCGAGCGTAGCCTGCCACCCGCGTGTCTCTTTCGCGCCCGAGAAGAACGTGAGCTCAGGAGAATTCCAATACCCTGACATGAATGCATCGAGATCGTGACGATTCCACGCGTCCTGCTGCGCGGCCAAAACATGCTTGATCGCAGCTTCGGAATCGGCGGCACAGGCGTTAGGGACGAGCATGCAAATAACGAATAGCAGCAGAAAGCGCATCATTTTTTCGTGAACCCCTTGCGTGGGCCGGCGCCCCACATTTGCCGGCGTGACATTCTAATGCGATTCTTCGCTGGCGGGCGCGGCGTCCGGAGTATCAACTTTCTGTGTGACGGACCGCGCCGTCAGGGGCGCAGCCTGGAAATCCCCCACATCTTTGCCCGCCAGGGCCTGCGTCATGAAGTTCATCCAGATCGGCAGCGCTGCATGCGCTCCCGTTTCCTTGGCGCCTAACGATCTCTTCTCGTCATACCCAACCCACACCCCGCAGCTCATCGTCGGAGAGAACCCCACGAACCACGCATCAGTAAAATCATTCGTCGTTCCCGTTTTCCCAGCCACCGGGAATGGCAGCCGGGCCGCCGCGACCCCGGTTCCGTGTAGCACAACCTCGCGCAACATGCTCGTCATAATCCGCGCCGTGCGCTCGCTGATCACGTCTTTTACGTCTGGGAAATCTTCTTCCAGGACGCGCCCTTCATAATCGGTCACGCGGGTGATGTACCGCGGCCTGACCCGCACGCCATCATTCGGGAATACGCTATACGCAGAGGTCTGCTCCATCAGCGTAATCTCGGCCGATCCCAACGCTACCGGCAAGTACGGCGGCAGCTTGGAGGTGATCCCGAACCGCCCCGCGTACTCGATCACATTTTTGATTCCCACTTTGTTCGCCAGCTTCAGCGCGGGAATGTTGCGGCTCTGTGCCAGCGCGCGACGCAGCGTGATGATCCCTTCGAACTTTTCGTCATAGTTATGCGGAGTGTACGGCCCTGACGGCGTTTCGAAGCTGATGGGCTCGTCAAGAATGGTGTCGTCAGGACTCGCGCCCTGGTCAATCACCGTCGTGTAGACGTATGGCTTGAACGACGAACCCACCTGCCGCAAAGCTTGCGTCACGCGATCGAATTTGGATTCGTTGAAGTCACGCCCTCCCACCATGGCTTTGATTCCGCCAGTCGCATTGTCGATGGCCAGCAGCGCACCTTGCGCTCCCGAGTCTTGCTCTAGGCTTATCTTCGCCGCCCCGTTTGCTCCCAGCGAAAGAATCTTCACGTAGCACAGGTCTCCCGGCTTGAGCAGACTCGCGAGTTTCTGTCCGGTCCACGCCACATCGGCTTGCCCCAGCGCGGCCGTGTACGGGCCGAATCTAAGCGTGGCGATCCCGGTCCCCGCTGAAGTAACCAGCGCGTGCACGTATGCGTTCACTTGCAATTCATCATCCCAGTCGGAATTGAAATACTTCCCCGGATCGATTCCCTCCGCGATGATGTTTTCCAGATGGTTCTTCCAGCCGTGTCGTCGCTCGTAGGCGGCCAGCCCGTCGAGTACCGCCTGGTTCGCGGCTTTTTGCATCTCGACGTCGAGCGACGTGTAAACCTTCAGCCCGCCTTCATGAACCTGGTCGGTTCCATACTTGTTTTCCAGATAACGGCGGATCTCTTCGACGAAATAGGGCGCCAGCGAGTTCGGATCGTGCGCCAGATGCAGCACCAGAGGCGCCGAGCGAGCATCGTCGGCCTGTGCGTTCGTGATCTTGCCATCTTCCAGCATGGCATTAATGACCAGGTTGCGCCGCTTCACCGCGCGGTCCGGATGGTTGATTGGCGAATAGTACGTCGGCCCCTTGGGCAAGCCTGCCAGCAGCGCGGCTTCCGGCAACGTGAGCTGTTTCGCTGTCTTGCTGAAATAGAACTCCGAAGCCGCTTCGAATCCGTAGACGCCATGGCCCAGCGCGATCTGATTCGCATAGAGCGTGAAGATCTGCGGCTTGGTGAAGCGGCGCTCGATCTGGATGGCGAGCATCGCCTCCTGCACTTTGCGCTGCCACCGCCGGTCCGGCGACAGGAACAGGTTTCGAGCCAACTGCATCGTCAAGGTGGACGCGCCTTGCACCTTCCCCCCGGACTCAATGTCGCGAAACGCAGCCCCCGCAATGCGAAAGAAGTTAATCCCCGGATGCGTGTAGAACTCCTTGTCCTCCGTGGACACCAACGCATCCCGCAGCACCTGCGGGAAATCTTCATAGTTCGCCACCACCCGCCGCTGCAGCGCGAACGACCCGATCACCACCCCGTGATCGTCATAAATTTCCGTGATCGAGCTGGGCCGGTAGGCCTCAAGCGCATCCACTTGCGGCAGGTCGGTCGTGTAGACCAGCAGCAGTCCGGCCGTAGTTCCCACCAGAACGGAGACCAGCACCAGCAGCCCGAACAGCACGCGCCCCACAAGTCTGCGCCCCCCGATCTCCACCTCGGGA
This sequence comes from Candidatus Sulfotelmatobacter sp., assembly GCA_025928375.1. Lineage (GTDB taxonomy): Bacteria > Acidobacteriota > Terriglobia > Terriglobales > Acidobacteriaceae > Sulfotelmatobacter. The sequence goes on along the minus strand of JAICJP010000442.1, from coordinate 572 downwards.
AGGTTTTCGTAAAGAGTTCTCATCGCCGGATGAGCTCAGGATAGCACTTCGCCGGGCGCGCGTTTAGTTACAGTCGGGCGGGAGTGCCAGTGTTAGCGTGACACCAATTCGGAGCCTGTAACAGCCGGCGAGCTTACCAGCGGCATTGCCTTCGCGGCGTTGCTGCGGCGCAAGAAAATCGCAGATCCTAGATAAAGGAGGGCCGCGATGATGGCTAGAGACTTCAGGCCGAACCAGAGGGAGAGGGACTCCAGAAGGCCTCCGATCAGTGATCCGAAAAGGTTGGAGCCGAGAGCGCTTCCTCGGAAGCCTGCGCGAGCGAAGCTGGAGACGAAAATAATGCCCGCAAAGAACACCGGTGTACAGAGAACCAACGTCGCGACCAGCGCACGAAATAAAAACGACGGAAACAACAAACTTCTTATCGGAACAGTAAACATCACGGCCAGGGAGAGGAATAACCCAGCATAAGGGACTGCAAGCGGCATTTGGCGGAAAAGACTGTACACCAGATTGGCTGCCACAATCAGGCAAAGCAGGCCCGACACTACAACCGCATTCACCATCCAGGT
>JAICJP010000433.1 GCA_025928375.1 Candidatus Sulfotelmatobacter sp. | reverse complement strand
TGGGGAGCGGTTGGAATTGAGCTGAGCATCGGCGAAAATGTCGTCTGAATTGTTCTGAGTTTCATTGCCGATGTGTCTTAAGCGCCAGTTTTGGGCTAATCGCGAGAATGAAGGACCGAGCAAATGACTCAATTTCCGAAAGTGGTACGGTTCTGAATCGTCTTAGTTCGGATTTTGAAAACTCAGAGATTTTCCTCGCGCTGACTTCGTCAATCATTTGACAATGGTGTTGCCATTCCGCCTGCACACACTTTGAGGTCCGGCCGTCACGCTCTCAAACGCAAGAAGAGAAACTCGTCCCGTGTCCTCAATGAGGAGTGATCTTATGGGTTTTCGAACTCTGTTTGCGCGCACACGCCCTGCGGGACGGGCTTCCTTTCTAAGGTACGGAGTTGCTGTCCTCAGTATCATTTTGGCTTTGATTCCGGCCCTGTTGCTGTCTGACGTCGTTGAAAGCCGTCTGGTTGTTTTTGCTGTCGCCATAATGGTTAGCGCGTGGTATGGAGGTTGGAGGCCTGGTCTGGTGGCCACCGCGTTCGCCTTAACAGTAAGCGCTTATTTCTCCGTCGTTGCCGCGCGAGTTGCTGCCGATTATGAAAAAGCCCTCGTACATCTCACACTATTTGTACTGGTGGCACTTCTGATTTGCTGGTTTAATGCTGCGCTTCGGGCTGCGCAAGATGGCTTGCGTGACTCGGAAAGTAACTTTCGCTCGCTCGTCAATCATGCGCCTTACGGCATCTGCCGCTGTAATTCAGCCGGCATTCTGCTGGACGTTAACGCTGCGCTGATCAGAATTCTCGGCTATGGATCCAGTGCCGAACTGGTCGGCCGCAACCTGGCTAGTCAGTACGTTGACGCGCAGCAATGGACCAGGCTAGGGGACCATTTTCGGTCTTTGAAGGCATTTCGGGGCGTACTCGCCCAGTGGATTTGCAAGGATGGAAGTTCGGTCGTGGTCCGCCTTTCTGGAAGTGCCATCCGCGGCGAAGACAATGCGATTTTCTTTGAACTCTTCATCGAAGACGTGACGGAGCAGCGTGAACTGGAACAGCAACTACGGCAAGCGCAGAAGATGGAAGCGGTGGGCCGGCTTGCGGGTGGTATCGCACACGATTTCAACAACCTGCTCATGGTGATTTCGGGGTATTGCGAGTTTCTGTTGCAGCAGATTGGTCCAGACGCAAAGATTCGAGCATCAGTCCACGAAATAGCCAATGCCGCCGAGCGTGCAACTTCTCTAACTCGACAACTGCTTGCCTTTAGCCGCAAGCAGATGCTCGCCCCCATGCTACTCGATGTGAATGAGATCATCACCCGGAACCTCAACATGCTCACTCGGATGATCGGGGAAGACGTTGAGCTCGTAATGAGAGCAGGCGCGAACCTTGGTTCAGTGAAAGCCGACCCAAGCCAGATAGAACAGGTCATCATGAATCTAGCGGTAAATGCGCGGGATGCAATGCCTGACGGTGGCAAGCTCATCATCGAGACTACCAATGTAGACTGTCATGAAGAGTACGACCGCCTGCCCGTTCCCTTAACTCCTGGTGAATACGTGATGCTTTCTATCAGCGATACCGGTGTGGGGATGGATGCAGATACGCAGTTGCACATGTTCGAGCCTTTCTTCACCACAAAAGGTTTAAGGGGCACTGGCCTCGGACTATCGACGGTCTACGGCATCATTCAACAGAGCGGCGGTATCGTCCAAGTCTTGAGCGAACCCGGTAAGGGGACGACCTTTAAGATCTATTTTCCACGGGTGGACTCTACCCGAGAAGCAGTGGGGCCTGAACCCGCTGTTGTGACTGCGAAAGCTGAACAGGCGCTGGAGACGATTCTGCTCGTTGAGGACGAAACCAGCCTGCGCACGTTGTCTCGCCAATATCTGCAGAACCAAGGTTATACAGTGCTCGAAGCAGGCGACGGTGCTGCGGCAGTAGCGATTTGTGGCACGCACGCCGGTCCCATTCACCTGCTCTTGACCGACGTCATCATGCCCGGCATAAACGGCCGGGAACTGGCTCGTCGGATCTGTGCGATGCGACCGGAAACGAAGGTGCTGTTTATGTCGGGCTATTCCGAGAATGCCGTGGCCCAAGACGGTCTGGTCGAAGAGGAGATGACGCTTCTTCAGAAGCCTTTTGCACTCTCCGCGTTGGGATTCAAGGTGAGAGAAAAGCTTTCCTCCGTATTGCGGGCGAGGCGTTTCAATCTTCAGGTGCCGCTGAAATACCGGCGGTCAGGCGAGGTCGCGTGGTCCAAAGGCACAACCGAAAACATCAGCCGTTCGGGAATGCTTTTCCGTGCGGAGCAAGTAATTCAGCCGCAGGTTCAACTTGAAATTAATCTCGTGCTGCCACCGGAAATCACAGGATTGTCGACAGCTGAAGTGGTCTGCAAAGGCGAAGTTGTTCGTGCCCTACCCTCCGATACGGCCACGATGAGCCCGGCCGTCGCCGCAAAGATCCTCCATTACGAGTTCCCGCACGGAGCCCATGCGGGAGCAGAATAGGCGTCGACCTCCGCATCCCAGGATCGCCACTTCCCTGCTGCTGTTCGAAGAAACGAGAGTTATCCACAGCATTTTTGCGCCCATACGATCTTGACAAAGGCATATACTTCGCCCGGCGCGAACTGCGCCAGGAGAACCTCCCCCATGAAAAAAAGAGTCGAGCTGTTGCTAATGGTTTTGGCCTTGGCCGGCATTTATTGCGGAGTTTCAAAAAGCGCGGACCGGGCTGTTAAACCCCGTTTGGGAGCCGAGCAAATTGTATTAGTGGCTGACGGTAGCGACCCGATGCCCTTGTGCCGCGGGAAAGCCTGCAAGTAAAGGTTACAGGACAGCTGAATAGAACCGGGCGGCCTCGATAAAAGTCTTGCGAAGCGGCCGGGGGAGAAGTATGCTTCTCGGATTTGGGGGGCAGAAGACATGAACGGAATGATCATGAACGGGATAATGATGTACGTGATTTGGCTCGTCGGTCCGGTGCTCCAGATCACGCTTCTTGTGCTCATGATCCAGCGCAGATTGCACGTGGTCTTCCCCCGTTTTTTCTCCTACATCGTTTTTCAAGTTGTGAAATCCGGAGTCCTTTTCGGAATCTACCGCTACTATCACCAAAACTACTTCGATGCATACTGGACCGGCAACGCGATCAGCGTCCTCTTGTCCGTCACCGTGATGGATGAAATTCTGCACAGCCTACTCGAAAGCTATGGAGGTATTCAGAGGCTAACGTCCCTTATATTCAGGTGGTCCTGTGGACTCTTGCTTTTGCTTTCAATAGTGAATGCTTTTTCGACGCAACAGTCCAGTTCAGACAGGGTGATCTCGATCGTTTTGGCCTTCGATCGCAGCGTACGCGTAATGCAATGTGGGCTCTTCTTCCTCTTGCTGGTGCTTACTCGGCTTCTCAGAAATTGCTGGCGCCAAAACGTATTCGGAATTGCGCTCGGCTTCGGGCTCTTCGCCAGCATCGAATTGATTTTG
>JAICJP010000371.1 GCA_025928375.1 Candidatus Sulfotelmatobacter sp. | reverse complement strand
GGCGCAGCCCTACTGGTGGGATGAGCAGTGGACCATTTCCGTCCAGCATACCGAGGCGGACATCGACAAACACCTGGCGGCGTTCAACGACATCGCTGCCTCGCTGGCGAAAGCGCAGCAGGAGCGCAGCGAGCGCGTTCCTGCGGAAGTAGCACATTAGCAACCAGTGGTCAGTGGCAGGGGCTTAGCGTTCTTGAACGCTGGAACGTGCAACGGCCAGCCACTGACCGCTATTCACTAGCCTGACTTTGTCCACGACGACACAATCCGCACAGCCGAATTTGATCCGCGCTCTCGGGCGGCGCGATCTGGTGCTGCTCTTCGTGGTCGCCGTATTCAATTTGAACGTGGTGCCTTCGATTGCCGCCAACGGAGGCGTCACCGTCTGGCTGTGGATCATTTCGCTCCTTCTATTTTTCTGGCCCCAGGGAATTGCAGTCATCGAGCTTGCCCATCGTTATCCCGGCGAAGGGGGTGTCTATCTCTGGGCCAAGGAAGCGTTCGGCGATTTTCATGGATTCCTCTCCGGCTGGTGCTACTGGACCAACAACATGCTTTACGTGCCCACGGTGATGCTGTACTTCGTGGGTGTGTCCGTTTACGTGCTCGGCCCGGGGCATCAGGGACTCGCTGACAATAAGATCTTCGCCTCGATCGCGTCGCTGGCGCTGCTCGCGCTACTGACTCTGTTCAATATTCTTGGCCTGGGCGTGGGGAAGTGGATCAACAACATCGGAGCCATCGGCACATTCGTGGCGGCGGCCGGGCTGATTGGGCTCGGGGTCGTGATTTGGTCGCATTTTGGCAGCACCGTATCCGCTGCTGATTTCAAGATCCCTGCCAATCCGAAATTTGTGCTGAATTCGTTCGGTGTGATTTGTTTCGGCCTGGTGGGGCTGGAACTGGCGTCAGTCATGGGTGATGAGATCAAAGATCCTCGCCGCACTTTGCCTGGCGCTGTGGCCTTGGGCGGACTCTTGTCCGGCGTCCTTTACATTGGAGCGACCCTTACTCTGCTGATTGCGGTGGGCAAGAACGTCAACGTGCTTCAGGGAATCGTGCAAGCGGTGACGCACATGGCAGCTCGCGTCGGCATCGGCTGGATCACCATTCCATTTGCCCTGATGCTCAGCATCTCTATTGCGGGCATCGGTTCGGCCTGGATGGGCGGCTCTGCCCGCATACCCTTCGTTGCCGGGCTGGATTCCTACATGCCCTCGTGGCTTGGCAAAGTGCATCCTCGATATGCGACGCCTTATGCTGCGCTGATTCTGCAGGGAATCGTTTCTGCAGTTCTGGTGATTTTGAATTTTGCCGGAGCCGGAGTGCAGGAGACATTCCAGAAACTGCTATCACTAGCGGTCGTGCTGCAGCTCGTGCCCTTCGTGTACATGTTCGGCGCACTGGTGAAATTCGCCGTGAGCGAATCGAAACCAAGAGGCCAGTACGGAAGAGCCACGCTGTTTCTCGCGGGGATCAGCGGCCTGCTCACCACAATCCTTGGCATCGGTCTAGTGTTTTTCCCGGCACAACAGATCACTTCTCTGCTCCGGTATGAGATCTGGATGGTAGGCATGACTCTGTTGTCTATCGGCCTGGCGGCTTTCTTCTTTTTCGTTTATGGACGGCGCAAGGCACCACAAGCAATCAAGGTTCTCAGGGACAGCGAGCCCGTGTCTGCCGGCGGCCGTTCGGTGCACTGAGACTGTTGGAGGGCATATGCCTGGTGGAATCAAAGCTGACGTGAAAACTTATCAGATGTTCATCAATGGCGAATGGGTCACGAGCCAATCCGCCAAGACCTTTCCCGTCTACGACCCTTCGACCGAAGAAGTGATCGCGCAGGTGCCGGATGCGAACGCCGAAGATGTAAACCGCGCCGTGGCGGCAGCTAAAGCCGCGTTTGAGGAAGGGCCGTGGGCATCCACAACCGCACAAGAGCGCGGACGCGTCTTGTTTCGCATGGCGGAGAAGGTTCGCCAGAACCTGCCGGCGCTCGCCGAACTCGAATGCCGCAACACGGGCAAGCCTATCGTGGAAGCCGAATACGACCTGACCGACGTTGCCACATGTTTCGAGTACTACGGCGGGCTTGCCACCAAGATAACCGGCCATGTGAATCCTGTTCCCGACAATGCTCTGTCGCTCTCACTGAAGGAACCGGTCGGTGTGGCGGGACAGATTATCCCCTGGAACTATCCAATGTTGATGGCGGCCTGGAAACTTGCGCCCGCCATTGCTGGCGGGTGCACCTGCGTGCTCAAGCCCGCAGAGCAGACCCCGCTCACGGCTTTGGAATTTGCGCAGCACTTAGCCGACTGCGGGCTGCCGCCGGGAGTCGTCAACATCGTGACCGGATTTGGCGAAACTTGCGGCGCTCCTCTGGTTCAGCATCCCGATGTGAACAAGATTGCATTCACCGGCAGTGCGGTGGTCGGCAAGATCATTGTGAAACAGGCTGCCGATACGGTGAAGCGCGTCACGCTCGAACTGGGCGGGAAGTCGCCCAACATCTTCTTCGCCGATGCCGATTTCGAAGCCGCCATTGACGGGGCGCTGTTTGGCGTCTTCATCAATCAAGGCGAGGTATGCTCTGCGGGCAGCCGCATTCTGGTGCAGAAATCGATTTACAAGAACTTCGTCGATGCCATGGCCGAGAAAGCGAAGAAGATCAAATTGGGCCCGCCGCTGGAACGCGAGACGAAGATGGGCCCGCTGGTCAGCAAAGAGCAATACGATCGTGTGAATGAATACCTCAAAATTGGCAAGCAGGAGGCGAAGCTGGCTTCGGGTGGGGGACGGCCAGACAAATTCGCCAAAGGATATTACGTTCAGCCCACGATTTTCTATGACGTGAACAATAGCGCTCGCATTGCGCGAGAGGAGATCTTTGGGCCGGTGGCCGCCGTCATTCCCTTTGAAGACGAAAAGGATGCAATGAAGATCGCCAACGATTCTCCGTATGGACTGGCGGCAGCGGTCTGGACTCGAGACATCTTTAAGGCGATGCGGGTGGTAAAGGCTCTGCGCGCCGGAATTGTTTGGGTCAACCACATGCAGCCGACCTACGTTGAGGCCCCTTGGGGTGGCTTCAAACAGTCCGGCTTCGGCCGCGAGCTTGGGCCCTGGGGGATTGAAGAATATCTCGAAACCAAACAGGTGCATATCAACCTGAACGAGGCGCCAATCGGGTGGTACTGAAGCGATAGTAACTAACGAGTACGGAGCAGGCGCATAGAGGTGGAGGAAAATGGGCGAGCCGAAGAGCGAACCGCAGGGGCTGAAGCCCTTTCAATTTGAGTCGCTTTACGGCACGACTGAAGTCGTGCCCTTCCCAAACCCGTGCCGTTCCGAACTCGTAGCATTAGCTGAGAACTGAGAAGCGAGAACCAACGATGTCCACCATTCAACTTCGCACACCGATACCGGGTCCCAAATCGAAGGCTCTTTCGGAACGTCGCGCGAAAGCTGTGCCGCGCGGGCTCTCGCACGGCACTCCCATCTACGTTGCTAAAGCGGAGGACGCGTGGCTTGAGGATGTCGACGGCAATCGCTACCTCGATTTTGCTGGGGGAATCGGATGCCTCAATGTCGGGCATCGCCGGGGCGAAGTTGTCGAGGCAATAAAGGAACAGCTCGATCGCTTCCTGCATACCTGCGTCCAGGTCACGCCCTACGAGAGTTATGTGCGTTTGGCGGAACGCATGAACGGAGTCACTCCGGGTAAGTTTCCGAAGAAAACGATTTTCGTGAACAGCGGAGCGGAAGCCGTGGAGAATGCGGTAAAGATTGCGCGCGCTTATACCAAGCGGCCGGCGGTGGTCGCTTTCGAAGATGCCTTCCACGGGCGAACGATGATGACGCTGGCTCTGACCAGCAAAACACATCCGTACAAGGCTGGATTCGCACCTTTTCCGAGCGAGGTGTATCGGGTTCCATACGCTTACTGCTACCGCTGTTCGTACTCGCTGCAATATCCATCGTGCGAGTTGTACTGCGCGCGCCATCTGGAAGACACATTCAAGCGGGTGGTTGCGAACGAAGAGGTCGCGGCAATCATTGCTGAGCCGGTATTAGGCGAGGGCGGTTTTATCGCCCCTCCTCCGGACTATTTCAAAGTGCTGATCGAGTTATGCCGCAAGTATGGGATTCTATTCATTGCCGACGAGGTGCAGTCCGGGTTCGGTCGTACCGGTGCGCTATTTGCGTGCGAACGATATGGCGTAGAGCCCGACCTGCTGGTCTCGGCAAAGTCCCTCGGGGGAGGATTGCCGCTGGCCGCGGTTACCGGCCGGGCTGAGGTCATGGATGCTCCCGGAGTTGGCGGTCTCGGGGGAACATTTGCCGGGAATCCGCTGTCCTGCGCAGCTGCGCTGGCCGTACTGGATCTGTTCCAGCGCGAAAACCTGCTCGCCCGGGCCAATGAACTCGGGGCTCAATTCCAGCGCCGGGCGCGCGAATGGCAGCGTCGCTGGCCAATCATTGGCGATATACGCGGGCTAGGCGGCATGCAGGCCATAGAACTTGTGCAAGGTC
>JAICJP010000161.1 GCA_025928375.1 Candidatus Sulfotelmatobacter sp. | reverse complement strand
TAAATCACAATTGAGTTCAACGGAACGTTCGGGTCCAGGATCCGATAAATCAGGACAAGAGACGCACCCACAGCGATAGGGGTGGTGCTGGACGTACCGGGCACACGAATTTCGTATTTAACGTTTGGTGAAACATTCCCGCTTGCGTCTCGTGGCAGCGAGCCCAAGACATTGGCACGATAGGTTCGAATGATCTTTCCCGTCGAGCCAGACGTACAACCGCCGGCGCTCCACGACACCGTGTTGGTGCCCGGGCTGAGGGATACACCGCTTATGGCATAACCCGGGGCAGCAGGTCCGCCGCTGATCACTGGTCTGAAGAATCCGTTCTGGCCCGATCCGGGGCCCCCAAGGGTTACTCCTACTTTCTCGACCGTTTGCCAGTAAAGCACTGCGGCAATGACCTCGGCGTTCGCCGGAACCCTGTTGGAACCGTTACCCGTAAGAACCGACGGCTTGATTCCGGGATTTGTGTCCGGAACCGTGATCGTTCCGACGGCATAGGAGTTGCCATTGATGGTGGTGAAATTCGAAAGCATGCCCTGCGCGCCAGCGACGGTGAAGTCACCGCGGACAAAATAATTGTTGGCAAAGCTAAGCGGAGGGCCCGCCTGCGCGAAGACCGATTGTTCCCCGGTTGAAACTAACCCGAGAAGAACGCACAGAGACAGAAATTGGATTTTGCGAATCGGCTTCATTTCACGTTCCTCTTTCCCATTGAAAATCTTCTTGTAGAACTGCCCCAAGCTAAGTGAACCCCACAAGGCCGCAACCTCTCTGATACAAGGTAACGAGTGGGAGGAAATGACACGGGAACACTCACGCGCGTCGAGTAAACCTGGGGAGTTAAGCGATTCTGACAAAGGCTGACCATCAACGCCCAGCTCAACCAGACAAACCTTGGCTTTGAGCTCTCGTTTACTCTCGGTTAAGGATTTCTCGCGATGGTGTTAAACAGCCGCAATCGCAGCACTGCCAACCCGCATGGCGCTTCTTCCCCAAGGAAACGGACTTGCAGTTCTACGTCTTTATGCAAGCAGTAAAAGGCGCACCGCAGGCTTGACCTGCTCATCGCGTTCCAAAAAAATCTGATGATGAACCCAGGTACCGAGTTCGTGTCCTACACACGCTCTCGGATTCGCTAGCCGCTCACGCTCTCCCCATCAGAACGCGCGCACTGATTCTCTAATCCAGTTGTTCCATTGTCAACACAAATAGGACGAATGAAGCCTAAAATCAAGGTGTTTGGACGGTGGGGAGCAGGACATGAATGACGGCGCCGAGAAACATTGCAACAATTTGCAACTTAACTTGCTCTAGCGCAATGTGTGCCCCCGCCGCGAGCGGCTCCGCTATCGGTACAGCTGCCCAGACAAAACTAAGCGCACAGAATTTTTTCGGAACGGCCGTCCGCTAAAAGCGTTCATGACTCCAGGACAGATTTTCGCTTGCTTTCCAGAAGCTTCATCATCTTCTCCGCATTTTGTCGCTTCACGCCCACTTCTTCCAACGCCGCGCGAAAGTGCTGGAGGAATATATCGAACTGCGCAGCGTTCAACCCCTGTTCCCTGGCCGCCGCATGCGCTGCATGAATCTCCTTGCCTGTATACACTCTTCCACCCAGGAGCATGGAAATGAACATCACTTGCCGGGAGCGCAGGTGTGCCATGTCAGTTTGTTCAAGAAATTGACGGAGCCTCTCATCTTTCATGACTCTCTCATAGAACCGCTCCGTAGCAGCCTTGATGGTCTCCTGTCCCCCGACCAGCTCGTATAGGTTTTCGATCATGCGCCTCCTGCCCTCAGCCAAGCCACGCAGCCGCCGCACAGCACCGAAACGCTCATTCTATTGGTCTGGCAGGTGCCGTCAATTCATTTAGGCGCAAAGATCGCGTTTTGCGCCCATCAATTCCGCCCCTGGAAGGAAACTCTGCAGCCATAATTCGCGTCGAACCTAAGACAGATCAATTTTAGAGGTACCACGAGGATGGGCTGATTGGTTCTGAATTTCCGATGGTTGAAGTTGCTCCTGGCGTCCAGCTCCGTTTTGCTGATTTTTTCCAGCTTCACCACTCCAGCCGCATCAGCTCAGGCGATCGTAAGCGCTCCTGCCGAGGACCGCGGTCTTCCGGATGCACCTCAACCGGCACAAAATCCCATTTCACCACTTACAGACAGCCCAGCGGGGTCTGCACAGTCGGGCACTGCATCCATCACGGGCACCGTCCTCGACACCAATCGAGACGTGCTTCAGGGCGCTCGCGTCACCGTGAGGGCGCAATCTGGCTCCGTGATCCGGAGCGCGCAATCAGGCAACGACGGTCAGTTCGCCTTCCCTGGCTTACCGCCAGATGTCTACAAGCTCACGGTGACAGCTCCCGGCATGAGTACTTTCACCTCTGCCGACATCGCGATACAGCAAGGCGAGGCCCGCATCCTCCCGACGGTGACCCTGGCGGTTTCGGGCGGCTCCACCACCGTCACCGTAAATGGAAACAAGGAGCAACTTGCCGAGCAGCAGTTGCACATCGCGCTTCATCAGCGCATCGGAGGCGTCATCCCGAATTTTTACAGCACCTACGACTGGAACGCACCTCCGATGCTGGCCAAACAGAAATTCCAACTTAGCCTGCGCTCCATTTTCGATCCGGTTTCGTTTCTGACCGTGGCCGGACTGGCCGGCGCCGAGCAATATAAAAATGTTTTCCCTGCATACGGAAGCGGCATCGAGGGATACGGAAAGCGATACGGGGCTGCATTCGCAAATCACGTATCCAGTAGTCTGCTGAGCAGAGCCGTTTACCCCGCAATTTTCCATCAGGATCCACGCTATTTTTACAAGGGCAAAGGCAGTATCGGCTCTCGCGCGCTGTATGCCGTATCCGCTACCGTCATTACAAGGGGCGATGATGGGCAATGGAAACCGAATTACTCGCATCTGCTGGGCAGCTTCTCCGCGGCAGCCATCTCGAACCTTTACTACCCGGCGTCCGATCGCGGAGCTTCCCTGGTCCTGTTCAATGGCCTGGCGAGCACGGGCGCCGACGCAGTCGCCAATCTAATCCGCGAATTCGTCCTCAAGCAGATCACCTCGCACGTCCCCAACGGCGTCAACGGCGAACCATAGTCCCCAGCCCCCTTCGGTAAGAATTTCGGTGCCCCCACTCAAGCCTGCCTTCGGCTTGAGTGGGGTAGTTCACTCCATAATTTTTTGTTGTATACCTTGACACGTATATGCCATGTGGAGTATATACAGAGTGTGCAATCCGTTTTTGACATCCTGGTGGAACCCAACCGCCGCGCCATCTTAAGCCTGCTGGTCTCATCCCAACAGTCAGTCGGGGAGATCGAGCGTCGGCTTCACATGCCGCAGCCAATGGTCTCAAAGCACCTGCGCGTCCTGCGCCAGGCCGGTTTCGTGGAATCCACAGTCGACGCACAGCGTCGTCTCTACCGCCTTAAGCCCGAACCCTTTCAGGAAGTGGATGCCTGGCTGGCTCCCTTCCGCCGCTTCTGGTCCGCTCACCTCGATGCTCTCGAACGCCACCTCGACCGCATGGATGCACCAACACCGCCCAAACAGAAAACCAGAAAACCACGCCGCCCCAACGGCGGACGTGACAAAGGAGCAAAGAAATGAAGATTAAACTCACCAGCATCTACGTCGACGACCAGGACAAGGCCCTGCGCTTCTACACCGAAGTGCTGGGCTTTGTTAAGAAGACCGATTTCAGTCAGGGCCCATTTCGCTGGCTCACGGTCGCCTCACCCGAGGACCCGGAGGGCACTGAGCTGCAGCTGGCGCTCAACAATAATCCCCCAGCCAAGGCGTATCAGCAGGCCATCTTTCAACAGGGCCAGTCCGCGGCCATGTTCTACACCGACGACGTGCAGTCCGACTACGAGCGTATGAAAGCGCGCGGCGCCGAGTTCACCATGCCGCCCAAGGACGTAACCGCCTCCAAGATCGCCATGCTGAACGACACCTGCGGAAATCTCATTCAGCTCACCCAGTTGATGCGTTGGTAGACCGGACATACAAGGAGAAGAAGATGACCGATCGCCAGCAATACACAGCGGGTCCGGCCTACGGCGCGCAGGTAAATAAAGACGGGGAAGATAAAAGCAAGTGGACGCTCGTTCTCGTCCGCCAGCTGCGCCACTCGCCGGATAAAGTCTGGCAGGCGCTCACCGACCCGGCGCATCTTCGCGAATGGGCTCCCTTCGTGACGGACGCGAGCCTGGCTACGGTGGGAACGGTGAACCTTACCTGGGTATCCGCGCCTACACCGCTCGAAACAAAGGTGACGCGAGCCGAGCCTCCCACGCTGCTGGAGTACGGCGATCTCCGCTGGCAACTCGAAGCCCTCGCTGGCGGCACGCGCCTGACGCTGTGGCACAAGATCGATCGCCGCTTTATCTCCTGGGGCGCTGCGGGCTGGCACATTGCCTTCGACGTTCTCGATCGCCTTCTCAACGGCACTCCCATCGGCCGCATCGCCGGGGCTGACGCCATGAAGTTCGATGCCTGGCAGCGACTCACCGCCGAGTACGCCAAGAAGTTCGGGGTGGAGAGCCCCAAGTGGTCCCCGGGTCCAGCTCAAAATTCATAAATCGAGGTTCAAAACCATGCAACAGCCAATCCTGACTCAAGGCGCCAGACGTTGGATTTTTCGCTGGATTCACATCGTCTTTGCCATTCCAATACTTGGCTACATCTACAGTCCGCTTGAAAAGCTTCCCGACTACGCTCCGCTAACGAGGTATGTCTTCGTCCCTGTGATGGTCCTGTCGGGGTTATGGATGTGGAAGGGCCAACTCGTTCGACGACTAATCTCCAAAAGATCCGCCGAACAAAATGCCGCCGCCGTTAACTCCTAAACTCGACGGTGCCCCATTCAAGCCCGGTCTTGGCCTGAGTGGGGGCCTTTCGAGTCACTGACATCGGGGCTCGATTCTGCAGGTCAAGACAAAAATTTAAAGTTCATCGCTGATCCAGGCAGCAAATCTATGGCGACCATCTCTCTCTCAAAGAAACAACGTGAAGACCTGCTCAAAACACTGAAAGCCCGTTTTGAGCACAACATGAACCGCCACAAAGATGTTCCATGGCCCAACCTGCAAGCCAGGCTAGAAGCCAATCCTGACAAATTATGGTCGCTGAATGAAATGGAAAGAACGGGCGGCGAACCAGACGTAGTGAGTCATGATAAAAGAACCGGCGAATACATCTTTTATGATTGTTCCGCCGAATCTCCGAAAAGCCGCAGGAGTCTTTGCTACGACCGCGCCGCGCTGGACGCGAGAAAAGAAAACAAGCCAAAAGGTAGCGCTCTGGACATGGCAGCCGCCATGTCCATTGAGCTCTTATCGGAAGAACAATATCGGGAATTGCAGAGACTTGGAAACTTCGATTTGAAAACGTCGAGCTGGGTGCAAACACCTTCTGCGATCAGAAAACTCGGAGGCGCTCTCTTTTGTGATCGCCGCTACGACACGGTTTTCATCTATCACAACGGCGCCGAATCTTACTATGCCGCCCGAGGCTTCCGCGGCTGCCTGAGGATCTGAACGAAGCATCCAGACTTCTCGGCACTGGCCCGGCAGCCTGCTGATTCAAGCCCTGGCTTGGCCTTGAACTTCCGAACCGGGCAGCTCTTCGCCTTCTTCGCCCTTGCTCGTCGGCCGATCTCTGCGGCCGAACACCGCTTCTGTGATCAGTTTGAAAATGGTTCGCCGGTTTTCCGCTGCCACTTTCAGCCATGCCAACTTTCCCAGCATGGGGAAATAGATACCTCGGAAACAAAGCCGCGCCAGGAAAATATTGATGCGATATCCAAGAGGCTGGTCATCCAACGCGTCGACAGCTTGCGCCAGGGCTTCAGCGCTGTAGGAGTGCGACCATCCATAGTTCACTTCCGCGTGCGCTTCTTCGATCGACATCTTCAGCGGCGTGTGCGCCATCGCGAACGGGATAAATTCCTGCCAATGTTTGTGCCTCGTCAACCGTCCCGCGGCCTCCAGACGCTTGTACAGCGGCGTAGCCGGCAACGGCGTCAGCAAGCCGAAGATCGGCAACCCCGGCGGCCAGGTGCGGACCTGCTCCAGCGTGCGCTCCGCCACTCCCGTAGTGTCGTTGTCCATGCCAAAGATGAATGAGGTAATGGCATAAACATTCCGCTTGGCCAGCCGCTCAAGAACCGCCCCGTATTCGCCTGGCTTGTTGAATCCCTTGTTGACGTCCTTGAGATTCGTGGGATCGATCGATTCCATGCCGATGAACACCCACTTCCCCCCCGACGCCGCGATCAGATCACAGAGTTCTTCATCGCGCAGCAGGTTGGCGCTGATCTGCGCCACCCAGTGCACTTGCGCTTTCGCCGCGATGATATCGCGCAACAGTGCCTTGGTGCGCTTCACGTTGATGGCGAAATTGTCGTCAATAAAGAAAACCGCGATCTGGCCTTTTTCTTTTCGTGCTCGCGACTTCAACAGCAGCAGTTCGTTGACCACGCTCTCGTTGGTCCGAAAGCGTATGGAATCGCCGAAGAATCCGGTCACAGTACAGAACTCGCATCCGTAAGGACAGCCGCGCCCCGACTCCACCGGAACGATGCGGAACGTGCCCCAGCCTTCGCCCACTTTCTTCAGCAGCGGGTAAACGACTTTCGGCAAAAGATTGAACTGGTGCAGGTCAATCTTGTCCCACGGGATCATCGGATAATTCTTCAGGGAGGGCTTGCTCTCTTTCCCCGCGGCATCCACCGGCGCATAGATCTCTTTCAGCTCACCTCGAGCTGCATCGTTGACGATCACCGGCCAAGTATCATCGGCTTCCCCCAGAGCGACCGCATCGGCATGTCGCGGACCGCCATCCCGGCCAAGCGCTTCGTCGGCCAGTTCGGTCACGTGCGGCCCGCCCATCACCACCGGAACTCCCGCCGCGCGAATCGCGTCCGCCATGCGATACGCCTTGGCGATCATGCGCGTCATCGCCCCAATACCCACCAGCCCGATATTGTGCTCGCGCACATATTGCGCCATCTGCCCTTCATCCATGGGCTGCGCATTGCCGTCAATCAGAATCACTTCGTGTCCGGGAGGGGTGAGCGACTGCAGGAGGAACATCCACAAATGCGGCATGAAATTGCGGGTGACCCCGTTGTCGGGGTTATAGAGCAAGATTCTCAATGACAGCTCCTCCTGTGATCGTTCGTAAATCACGCCGGGCCGTCACGAGCGAGGCCACGAACCGCGCCAAGCCAGTGGAATGCGTACGGATGGCCTTTTCCCCAGTCTCAACAGATTCTACACCGTTGAGAGAAAAACTGGGAACGTAGACATTTTTTAAACTCCCATTACTGCGAAGTTGCCACCTTAAAGCTCGCCCTGCATAGTTCTATCCTGCGCGTTACGTCTCGACTTCAGTGCCCCACTCCAGCCTGGTTTTGCCTTGAGTGGGGCTTTTCACTAACGCTGGCAGCGAATTTTTCAACCCCGATTATCTCGACTCTTGGGCATGAAACCCCGCGCATCCTGCAATTTACACTCATCTAATACTTTCGAATGTGCGGACCTGTCACATCCGCACAATCTGAGATTTACTCGGTTATCGTCAGCATCCCGCCCGTCACTGTGTACACGGTCTTGGAATAGCGTAAGCGGACATACTGACACGTTGTGGTCAGACTCAGCGATCCCTTGAACGGAATCCCCGCCGCGTCCTTCCCGTAAAACTGGGCATACAAATTTCCGCATGATCCCACAGGCTGCGTCGTCACACTGGCGCAGACTCCGTTTCCAAATATGCCGCCATTTAGAAGCACGAATCCCAAAGCCTGGGTTGCCTGGCCGCCGCAACTTGTTCCGTAGCCAGACTCGAAAAATTGACTCCCGCCCATGGCCCCAAAGCTGATCCGCGTCGGGGTGGTAGCAGTTCCGCTTCCTCCGGTCACTGGATGCGAACTAGTAGTTTGAGCGAACAACGCTAAAGACATCAGCAAGAAAAGCAGGGGGAGGGCCTTGCGCATTTCGTGTCGCCTTTCGATTGAAGTTCATGACTCTCATCTACGGCGTCGTGGCGCGCGCTAAGCGCTTTCTATTCTGCACGGTCTTAAACCCAACTTTGAATACGTTCTTTCCTACATCTCGCAAGGCTCTACTCCGTAAAGTCCTGTAGAACGTCTGAGTAAAATGGACGCCGCAGATTGCCTTGACCGTCCAAAAGAAGACCTGACGGAAATTTGTACTCGAATGAATTGGATGTCCCTGAATCGGTGCCCCCACTCAAGCCGCCCCTGGCTTGAGTGGGGATTTTCATAAACGGGAAAGAAGTTGTGCTCGAATGCGCAACCACAGCCGCGTGTAGCATTCCAGAGCAGTTCACATGCGAGGAGGAGGAACGATGTCACCCAGCCAAGGAACCGCAAAAGTACGAACCGTAACCCTGCACATGGTTTCCAGTCTGGACGGCTTCATCGCCAAGCACGACAACAGCGTCTCCTGGATGGATACTCCCGGAAGCATCTACGAACCCGGCGTTTCCATCTCGGAGGAAGAAGTTTCGACCTTCCTCAAATCCATAGACTGCTACGTGCTCGGTTCCCGCACCTATGAACACGCGCTTGAATTGGGCTGGCCTTATGGCGATACGCCCGTCGTAGTGGTGAGCTCCAGAGAATGGCCGCCGGCGGGCACAAGGAAGACCATCGAGTTCTATTCCGGCGATCTCAAGACACTAGTGGACGAGAAACTCGCGCCTCGATATCGAAATATCTGGCTGGTAGGCGGCGCCATGTTGTCGCAGCGCTTTCTGGAATTGGGTCTGGTGGGCGAAATCAGGTTAACGATTGCTCCCGTCCTGTTAGGCGCAGGCCTCCGCCTGTTCGACGGTTCCCTGAAGGAGAAAAGGTGGGACCTGAAAAACGTAATCGCCTATAAGAACGGCTTCGTCGAACTCTCCTACGCCGTCCCATGGGCGTGAACGTGAAAGCGATGCGCAGACTTACGAAGCTTTTTTCAACAGGCGGGAGCGATGCTGTTCCTTCATCTCCTCAACCGAACGAACTCGACCGCCAAGACGTGCCAGTAGGGTGAGTTCTTGCTGGATCTCCAGCAGCCGTTCTTGCCGTTGCCCGTGAGCAACATGCGCTGACGCATCTTGTCCCCGTTCACGTCGATACCGCTCGTTCAGTTCTTGAAGTTGTGCAATTTCGGACCGAAGCCCGGCGATCTTTTCGCGAAGTACCTCGAGATGCTCCATCTGTTAAGAATAGCATCCGGAAAGATTCCGCGTCAGGCGGCGCATTCAAGCTCGGGCATCCCTAAGCGTGCGAATCGCAGCAGGCAGGTATTGGGCAGCGAACACGCGGGAGCATGTCAGCGAAGACCGCATGGAATTTTTGAGGAATTTGGCTGCCCCCCAGGGATTCGAACCCCGATAACCTGCTCCAGAGGCAGGTGTCCTAGCCGTTGAACGAGGGGGCAGCGAGTC
>JAICJP010000413.1 GCA_025928375.1 Candidatus Sulfotelmatobacter sp. | reverse complement strand
GTCTTGGAATATTTGAAGTCTGCGATCGTATCCGCAAGCCGCACGTGGTGGATTGCGAAAGAAGTCCAGTCGGCGGGAACGTGCGGCGCCAGCGAGATCTCATGTTTCTCCACGTCAGCTTGCAGCCCGAACATTCCGCGCAGCATGGGACTGATCACCATTGCCGCGGACCAGATCTGGTGGGGAGAACTGGTGGCAAAAGACTGGTAATAATCTCCGGACAACACTTCAGTGAAATGGCCCAGCGATCCGTCCAGACCAAGCAGGGCGTTGGAGCGCAGATTCGTGTACGCCGGGAACTCGCGATGGTAGCGGTATTCGCCGACGGACGCCCAGCCTGTGAACAGCGGCCATACCGAGCCGTAATGATAGCCGGAGCCGTCGTACACCGTGGAGCGATTCGAGATGATGCGCATGCCCCAGTCGGTCTGATGATCCTCGCCCGCGAGTGTGGTGATGGTCTGCTCGGCATGGTTCGGCTCTGCCAGGCCGAACCACATCGGCACGGTGGTTAAGACGGTGGCTTCGTCATAACGCTGATTGTCTTGCTTGAGGGCGAATGCGTAACTCTTGATCTCGGGCGACCAGAACGCCTGCTCCAATGCTGGCTTTTTGTGGGCGAATTCCTCCCCAAGCTGCTTGCTGACATCCTCTTTTCCGATCAGCCGCGCCAGGTTAGAGAGAGCATCCAGCGCCTGAACAGCGAGTCCCGCCTGGTAGTACTCATTTTTCACGGGAAGCAGGGGGCCACCCTCTACCCAGCCATGGCCTACGCCGATGTTCTTGGCAAAGCCTTGCTCATCGTAGGTCGAGCGCATGAACTGGTAGGCGCGCCAGACATTGTCCCACTTCTCTTTCACAAATGCGAGATCACCACTCTGGATCGCATAGTCATTCATCGCGAGGATGAAAAGCGGTGTCGCGTCGGCGGAGACGTATGGGTACGGATAATCTTTGAACCAGGGGACCAGGCCGGCGCTCTGTGAAATTTCGTGCGGGACTTTGCCGTCCGCGCGCTGGTATTTGCTGATGAACTCGATGGCGGTGCGAGCAGTCGCGTAATCTCCTTCTGAATTGAGGGCAAACGAAGTCCAGAAGGAATCGCGACCAAAAAACCAGGCGAATCCCGGGCGTTGCCCAACACCGGAGGTGCGGTATCCCGCAACCACTCCCGTGCCGAGATAAGGATTGTTCACCAGGCCTTGAATGGTGCTGATGCGGGCCCAGTCATACGCATTTTGAAGAACCGGATCAGGAAGTTCGAGTTGTACGGTTTTATCGAGATAAGTGCGGTAATAGTCCGCCGATGCGCGGATCGCGGCTGCTGCCGAATCAAACAGATGTTGGTAGGCGGTCGTGGCCTCCTGCAGGCCATTGACGGACGCGGCGATCGCGATGGCCCGCGTGTCCTTGCCTTTTTGCACCACGCCGAGGCGCATGGAATTGTCGTTAGAGAACGAGTAGTTGGTTTGATAAGCCACGTGAGCGTCGCCCGCCGTCGGCGATCCCACTAAAGCGGCGAACTTCTTGGTTTCCTCTCCGAACACGAAAGCGTGCTTTGCCAAATCCCAGTTGACGTAGGTCCCGCCCAGCGCCGCCGGCCACTCCAGCTGAAAATCGGGAGTGAACAGCGCTTCCACCTCGAGCGGCTGCTCGGTTTCGATTTCCAGCAGGATCACTGCGCCGGGCTCGTTGGCGGGAATCGCGAGCGTCTCCCGAACGCGAAAATTGTCTCCTGCATAGAGGAGGGTCGCGGATTCCGGACGAACGGTGAGCGTGCGCGCCAGGCTCTCGGCCGGAAGCGCCCGGTCGCCGATATGGAAGATCAGGTGAAAATCGCGAAAGATCTTCAGTGGATAGACCCAGGCTTCGAAATCGCCGGTCTCATAACCGAATAGGCCAGCCCGCGCGCCAACCACGGGCAAGAATTCCCAAGTTCTGACGGTCCGCGTTAATTCGATTTCCGGCGAACGCTGCTGGGCAATGGCAGGAAGTGATATCAGGCATATCGCAAGGAGGGTGCTGCAGGCGAAAACGCGCTGCAGATATCGACTACGGACAGAACAAGAACTCATCGGAATGTCTCGTTGAGAAAAGGCTTGCGCCGCGCTGGAGCTTGCAAAATCGCGGTTCCCTGCATGAAGATAGGCAGGGGCGAATTCTAGCACGAGCCAAGTGGGGCAGGTAGCAACCTCTTGTTTCCTTCACGCCGTGTCTTTCTGAAATCTCTCAGCCGATCGGCGCTCGTGCTCTCACTCGACGGGGTGTTATCGCTCGTTCGTCCCCTCCGTTCCCGGGCCCATGCGCTGCTGCAGCAGGCCACCGCGAAACCAGAAACGGCGCCTAGTGCTGATGTCGGGATCAGCTTTCTGAATGTCGCGAGAGAGTCGGGACTAAACGCGAAAACGATTTACGGCGGCGAACACAAGAACAAATACTTGCTCGAAACCACCGGCTGCGGCGTCGCCTTCTATGATTACGACAATGACGGCTGGCTGGACATCTTTCTAGTGAACGGCACGCGCTTGGAGGGCTTCCCTGCAGGAAGCGAGCCAACATCGCATCTATTCCGCAACAATCGGGACGGCACCTTCACGGATGTAACGCAGAAGGCCGGCGTCGCGCATGCCGGATGGGGCCAGGGATGCTGCGTCGGCGACTACGACAACGATGGCTGGGACGATCTGTTCGTCACCTACTTCGGGAAGAATGTTCTCTACCACAACAATGGAGACGGCACGTTCACCGACGTCAGCGATAAGGCAGGCGTGGCTGGCAAGGGGAAGCGCTGGAACACCGGATGTGCGTTCGTGGACTACGATCGCGACGGCCGCCTCGATCTTTTTGTCGCCAACTACATCGACATGGATCTGGCGACCGCGCCCGTGCCGGAATCCGGGCCGTGTCTTTATAAGAGCATCATGGTGGCGTGCGGTCCGCCCGGATTGCAGGGCGGGAAAAATATTCTTTACCACAACAATGGCGACGGAACGTTTACCGACGTTTCCGAATCCGCCGGAATCCTGGGCGCGAATGGCACCTACGGCCTTGGCGTGCTGACCGGCGACTTCGATAACGATGGTTGGCCGGATATCTACGTCGCCGACGATTCCACGGCCAGCGCACTGTACCAGAATAAGAAGAATGGAAAATTTCAGGACATCGCGATCGAAGCGGGGTGTGCGCTCAGTCCCGACGGGAAGCCGCAAGCCGGCATGGGAGTTTCAGCTGCGGATTACGACATGGACGGCAATCTCGACATTGTAAAGACGAATTTTGCGGGAGACACGCCATCACTGTATCGCAATCAGGGCGGCGCTTCCTTTGAAGACACCACGTTCATGGCTGGGCTGGGAGCGCACACGCAGTTCCTCGGCTGGGGCTGCGGATTTTTCGACATGGATAACGACGGCTGGCCCGACATTCTTATCTGCAACGGCCATGTCTACCCGGAGGTCGAGCAGCTCAAGACCGAAGCTGGATACGCGCAACGCAAGCTCCTGTACCAGAATCTGCACAACGGACACTTCGCTGACATTTCTTTTCAGGCAGGGCCGGGCATTTCTGAACCGAGCGCTTCGCGCGGAGCGGCATTTGGCGATTTCGATAACGATGGCGACATCGACATCGTTGTCAATACGGTGAACGGCTACCCGCAACTTCTGCGCTGCGATTCAAAGCTAAATCACAATTGGATTAAAGTGCGAACGATCGGGACCAAGTCCAACCGCAGCGGGATCGGAGCACGAATTACCTGCTTAACTCAGGTTCCGGGTGAGACGAAGCCTCATCGG
>JAICJP010000203.1 GCA_025928375.1 Candidatus Sulfotelmatobacter sp. | reverse complement strand
CTTTTATCTCTCCATGCCCGAGGTGACCACCGAAGGCGATGGCAGTCAGGATGCGCTATTGGTGCGGGTTGCCGCCGGCGCCCACTCAGGGTGGGGAGAGTGCGAAGCCTCGCCTCTGGTCTCGATCGCCGCCTTTGTTTGTCCCATGTCCCACGGAGCCTGCCGCCCAGTGTCGATGTCTGTTCTCGGACAGCCTATCGATGGCCCGGAAGATATTCGGCGCATCGCCGCCCAAATTGAGCTCGACAGCATGGACCTGCTGCAAGCGCCTCACACCTGGTCGGGCATCGAAATCGCACTCTGGGATTTGCTGGGCAAAGTCCGGCAGGAACCAGTCTGGAAATTATTAGGCTACAGCCAGAGCTATCCCAAGCTTCCCTATGCCTCGCAGCTGTTCGGGGACACTCCCGCCCGGACGTACCAACTTGCAAGCGAAGCGCGCGCCCAGAACTTCCGCGCGGTGAAGTTCGGCTGGGGCCCGATCGGCCGCGGCGATCTGCAGACCGACAACGATCATTTTCACGCTGCCCGCCAAGGCTTGGGCAATGATCTGCTGCTGATGGTGGATGTCGGCCAGATCTTCGCGGAGAATGTGGATGCAGCGGCCGCTCGCCTCCCGATGCTTCAGCAGGTTGGCGCACTGTGGCTCGAAGAACCTTTTCATACCAGCGCGCTCCATGCCTACGCGGCTCTGGCGGCTCAAAGCAAAATGAAGCTAGCCGCAGGCGAGGGAGCGCACAATTTGTATATGGCGCGGCACCTCATCGATTACGGAAAGGTCAGCTTCGTTCAAATCGATACGGGACGAATCGGTGGCATTGGCCCCGCCAAAAGCACCGCCGACTATGCTGTAGCAAAAGGTGTAACCTTCGTGAATCACACCTTCACCTCTCATCTCGCTCTGAGCGCCTCGTTGCAGCCCTACGCGGGTTTGCGCGCTCATGAGATATGTGAATATCCCTTCGCCCCAAAGCCGCTAGCCCGCGAATTGACCTTGAACCACCTGCAGCGTGACACAAACGGCTACGTGCATTTACCAGATTCGCCCGGCCTGGGAATTGAAATTAGTACGGAAGCGATCCGGCGTTACCTCGTCAACGTTGAAATAAAGGCAAAGGGCACAATTCTTTTCAGTTCAGATCTTCAGAGCTTGTGATCTCTGAAATGACGCGATTGTCTTCAGAGACGATTCGGCCTCTGGAGCTCATATCCAAGGCTAACGATCTATGCGGCCGGATCGAGGGTAATCACGTCACTGGGGAGTTCGCGTGACGATCCTGCGAACGCAGCTACGCCGGTGCAATGGGATCAAATGGCTTACGCGGCAAGCACGTACGCAACACGAGATCACGAGCGGTTCTGTCTTCAGGGGGAGGAAAGAAGATGTGTCTTACTCTACGAGCAGTCCCTGTGCGCGAAAAGGACCGATCACCACGTCGACGCGCGCACCGGGTTTCACCAGTCTTTGCTGGTTCGCGAAGACCATCCAGTACGTCCGACCTTCCTGAACCGGAGAACTCTGGCGTAACTGTCCTACCTTTTCCATAGAGGGGACCTCGAGCCGTGCTCGGCTTTTCAGGTCGTAAAGATAGGGTGTAGCCTTCTTGTCGTTCAGCGCCTGTGCCTTCGCAGCATTCAGAACGTGGTAACTGAATCTAAGCATCGAACCAGATTCGACAGATTTGATACTCAGATTGTCAACGCCAAAAGTGAGTTGGTAATACTGCCTCGCGCTTGCTGGCATGCCCACCTTTGGCAGCCGGCGCGAGACACCGTTCCCCGAGGACGGTTTGGATTGGGCTGAGGCGGCCGGCTTTTGCTCCGGGGCATTCTGTGGAGCAGCTTGGGCAGAAGCCATAGAAAACAGAACGCTGCTCGCAAGAAATCCCGCGAGCAGCGTCGCCTTAGAATCCCGTCGCTGGCTGAAAACTCGTTTCCAATTCATATGCACAATCATGATCCCCGTCACGCCACATCATAATGATGGGGCGATCTTTCGATCGCCCCTCTCTCCGAACTAGTTAGCGTTGAAGTTGGTTCCATTTTGACTAGTTGTGGCAGCTCCAGTATCGGTGAGCACCAGGTGGCCGGTTGACGAAGTGGTCGTGCTGTTGGGGTTATAACTTACCCCCACCGTGCAGGACTGCCCCGGCTGCACATTCGCAGTCGGAAGACAACTGCCGCCAGTCACGCTGAATACGCCGGCGACAGGCCCCGCCGTCTTGGCGACATTCGCTCCGGTTACATTGAGAGCCGCCCCTCCGGTGTTGCTCACCGTAATCGTAGCGTTTTTGACGTTTGTACCACCGGTGTTCATCAACGGACTCGGCGCGGAGATGCCCACCACCGCCTGCACCGCAGTGCCGGTGATGTTGAACAAGGCAAGCGCGTTGCTGGCGTTGCTGATGATCGCCAGCGTGCCAAAGCGGTTGCTGCTTCCCGTACTCGCATTGCCTATCGTGGGAGTGAAAATCACATTCACCGTACAGGTGTCAGCCGGTTGCAAAGTTATACCTGCACAACCGTCTGTTCCCTTGCTGAAGTTGGTTCCGGTCACAGCGTCGCTGTTGATGGTTAGCGCTGCTGCTCCGGAATTGCTCACGGTTACCGCCAGCGGGACCGGTGTTCCAACCGGTTGTGCATTAAACGCCACCGGGTTCGGATTCACCGACACTCTTCCACGTGCACCCTGTCCCGTAAGCGCGACGGTTTGGGGATTGCTCGCCCCGTTGTCGTTGACGGTCAGAGTGCCGGTTCGGGCCAGGGTGCTGGTACCAGGCGTGAACCGCACCGTGATCGTGCATGTCGAACCCGCGCTTACGGTGGTTCCTGAGCAGCCGTCGGACACGATGGAGAACGTCGTCGAGCCACTCAAAACAGCAGAGTTGAAGGTTACAGACGCACCCGCAACGGTACCAACGATCGCGAGATCCTTGGTTGTCCCCACGGTGATCGTCTCGAAGTTGGCCGGCGACGGTGCGAAAGTAACCGTGCCTTGTGCTGCGCTCACTTCGTCTGCGCCTATATCGTAGAACGTTTCAGTCGAGACCAACGGAATCGAGCAGGTTGGCTGTGGCCGGGCATCACCATCGAAATCGTGGCTAATCCGGGTGTTAGAAGACTGGTTGCAGGCCACCTGATTAATAGCCTGCGAACCAGCAGCCAAGTGATAGTCGCCTACCAATGCTCCGTACCCGGCATTGCCGCTGCTGATAGAGGAATCGCTGAGCGACAACGGACCAAACCGCAGGTCGATCCAGTTGCCACCCTCATCTTCAGCAGCCGCCGGCTGCATCGCAAACTGCACTGGCGGAGCAGACGGAGTGGTATCGTTCGCCCCCGGATTCACGCGCGGACCATTGCAGTACTCCCTTACCACTGAGGTCGGCCCGAACGTATTGAGGTTCGACGCGGCGTAGCCGGTTGTGTCGCTCAAAATCGAGTGAACCGGGTTGAGTCTCAGAGCCGGGCTCGCCTGTGGTTGTCCTAAAACACCCAGATCCCAGTAATTGGCGCCCGCCGGGCAGGCATAACCAGCCTGGCTGGTGAGCGTTGGAATGAGCGTGGTAGACGTTGCTCCCGTGGCGTCGGTCGCTCCCGCTTGGAAGTAGAAGGACCGGTTGTGCCAGATGATGTTGTTAGCCAACGTCGGGTTGGAGAATTGCTGATTCGTCGCTGCCGCCAAACCGGGGCTGTGTAACTCGGAGCTGATGCCCGCGGGCTGGAACGATGACTGCGTCGGGCTCGAGGTAAATACAGCGCCCACGGTAGCCGTGCTGTCATTGTTCTCGATCGTGTTGTTGAAGATCGAGCTGCGCGAAACATCGGAGAGCGAGAGTCCGCCTCCTGCCCATCCAGCAACGTTGTTCACGATCATATTGTTCGTGATCTGAACATTCCACATGCCGCTGCGGTTCTGCCGGCTTACATCTGCCCCGTTAACGTTCTGCAGACGGATGCCGCCGCCATGTCCGCCACCAGCCTGGTTACCCTGGATGAGATTCGCATCCACGGTTACGCTTCCGGTGCCGATGCTCAGGCCACCCACCCGTCGGGGCGCATGGCTCGGAACAAGTAGCACTTACAAGGAGATCGCTGACCATGATTGCGAAAATAAATCAGCCTCAGATCACTTCCGGTCAGGCCCGCAAAGGAATGCGCCTTGGGCACCCAGAACTATCGGTCGAATGTCCTCAGTGCCATTCCGCGGCGGGTCGCCGCTGCTTCATGAAGCCAGGGCTCTTAGGAATTACCCACGCTGTTCGGCAGATCAAGTACCGCAGCCAATCGCTCCAACGCTACTCCGCATCAGCGCAACTGGAAGTCGAAGTATAAGAACAACAAAGTTCTGCTCGCCGAAGCTCTGGTTTACCCCCGAAGAGAGACGATGACTGGTGCTCCGAACTATCGGGGCAGAGTCGCTTTGATCCAAAACTGCGCCACGATCGTGGCTTGACTCTGTTGATTAGCAGCCGGAGAGCCCTTCTCCGTACCCGAATGCCTCGAATCAGAAAACGGTCGGCCACGAAACGGGCGATTGCGCTTCGCGCCCGGCGCCAGGACGTTTGTCATTGTTACCGCCCTACCAACTTCTGCAGACTCTCCGGATAACGCGCGCCCTGCACCGGAATCTTGGACGCGGCCGTTTCAAGCGCGCGAAGATCCTCGCGCGAAAGTTCGACATTCACGGCTCCCAGGTTTTCCTCGAGCCGGTGCAGTTTCGTCGTCCCCGGGATCGGCACAATCCACGACTTCTGTGCCAGCAGCCAGGCGAGGGCGATCTGAGCCGGCGTAGCCTTCTTCTGTTTTGCGAATTCGGCGATCACATCGACCACCGCCTGATTCGCATCGCGATTCTCTTTCGAAAAACGCGGTACGACATTGCGGAAATCACTAGTATCGAACTGCGTGTCTTTGCTGATTGCTCCGGTGAGAAAGCCCTTCCCCAGCGGGCTGAATGGCACGAAGCCGATGCCGAGTTCTTCCAGAGTCGGCATAATCTCTCGCTCCGGCTCCCTCCACCAGAGTGAGTATTCGCTTTGCAACGCCGTTACCGGCTGCACCTTGTGCGCTCGCCGGATCGTCTGCGCCCCCGCTTCCGAGAGCCCGAAGTGCTTCACCTTGCCTGCTTCGATGAGGTCCTTCACTGCTCCGGCGACGTCTTCGATGGGAACCTCCGCATCGACACGATGCTGATAGAAGAGGTCAATGCGATCCGTCTGGAGCCGCTTCAGCGATTGCTCGGCGACTTCTTTGATGTGCTCGGGGCGACTGTCCAACCCCGCCTGCTTTCCATTTTCGATCTTGAAACCGAACTTCGTCGCAATCGCCACCTGATCGCGAATTGGCGCGAGCGCTTCCCCTACCAATTCTTCGTTCGTGAACGGTCCATAGACTTCGGCTGTATCGAAGAACGTCACCCCGCGCTCCACGGCGGCGCGGATGACCGCGGTGCCGTGCTGCTTGTCAACGGCCGGACCATACCCGAAGCTCAGCCCCATACACCCAAATCCGAGAGCCGAGACTGCGAGATTGCTTTTTCCTAACTTGCGCTTTTCCATTGTCTCTCCTTGGCGGAATGTGTTGCTTACAACCTGCCCAGGCGCGCTGCAGTGAGAGGCCGAGTGAAAGGCAGAGTGGCAGATGCGGCAGAACAGAGTCTCGATCTGGATCCGTTCTGAGTCGGATCGCCCCACGATGCTCGTGGACGCCAGTCGCGAACGCGACCGGCGCACCGCGCCATTCTGCCTTTTTCCTGACGCTTACAACCGCATCGCTTTGATGATATCCAATTGCGGTTTGAAACAGTTATCTAATGTGAGGTTACTTTGATCTTCGTCTTTGGGTTGCGTCCACATAAAAAGGAGAATAGGACCTGAAAGTCAACCATCCGATTGGCCGATGGTGTTTCGTGACCGAAGCCGTGGATGGAAGTGGATCGCCGTATGGCATTTTATAAAATCTCTCCGGAGTGGTTACGATATCGGAGTGCCTGATGGATGAAGGCCACGTTTTTAAGGAGACGCATAGCGGCAATCATTCTGTTCAATGAGATTACGCTTCAGGCGCCCCTCCCCGAGTACGTTGTTCCACATTAACCGCTAACACTTCTGTTTCACGGCAGTCTAAACTACCGCTCGAAGCTCAAGGCAAGCTCCATCGCTGTGCTTGATGCTCCCGACATATCTCCAGGAGACCATCGTGAAATCTGCACTCGTCGCACTTGGGTTCTTGATGTTTTCTATAACCGTTGCTGGCCAGGAAACGTCAGAGCTATCCACACCCCCCAACGGGGACAACGAGCATGCAGAAGTCTCGCAATGGATCGGCCCCGTCAAAATTTCCATCGACTATCACAGTCCCAAGGTTCACAACCCGGACAACAACGATCGCAGTGGACACATCTGGGGTGAATTGGTTCACTACGGCTTCTTGGACGAGGGCTTCGGGCCAACGAAAGGTGCGCCGTGGCGTGCCGGGGCCAACGAGAGCACCGCCATCACCTTCTCAAGCGACGTCAAGGTCGAAGGCAAAGACCTGAAAGCTGGCACCTACGCGCTCTTCCTCGACGTCGAAAAGAACGGGCCCTGGCAGTGGATCTTTTCCAATCACTTGGGCTGGGGGAGCTATCAATACGATCCCCAGGATGAAGCTCTGCGCGTACCGGTGACGCCGCAGGAAGCACCCTTCACCGAATTCTTGACCTACGGCTTCGACGAGCGCCGTCCTGATTCTGCGGTGGCTTACCTGCAGTGGGAAAAGAAGCGTATACCCTTCAGGATTGCAATCCCGAATGTAAATGGGCTCTATGTCGCGAAGATGCGTCAGGATCTCCAGTCGTGGGCGGGGTTCAACTACCAGGATTGGCAGAGCGCCGCCCAGTTCTGCGCTGACAACAAGATCAATCTCGAGGAAGCGCTAAACTGGGCCGATAAGGCGATCGACGGACCCTTCCGCGGGGCCACAATCGGGCACGAAGATTTTTCCACGCTTTCCACCAAAGCCGCCGTGCTGGACGCCCTGGGACGCGAAGCCGAGGCGGACACCTTGATGCAGAAAGCACTGCATTTGCCCGGAACCGACGCCTACTCAGTCTATGCCTATGGGATGGGGTTGCTCCGCAAGGACAAGAAGGACAAAGCGATGAGCACGTTCATCTTCAACCAGCAGCAGCATCCACAAGATAAGTTCTGGACTTCGTTGGGACTGGCTCGCGGCTACACAGCGGCGGGTGACAAGAAGAAAGCAATTGCCAACTGGGAGATTGTCCTGCAGAATGTCCCCGCCAACCTGAGCAACCGCACCGCAGCATACGAGTCCGCACTGAAGAAACTCAAAGAAGCCAGTTGAGGTGCGAGACTGCGTTGAGTGAAGTCACACGTCGCACAACTTAAATGACCCTGCCGCTCATCCCCTGCTTGCTGCCCTTCACCCTGCAGCTACGCGGTGGCGTGTTCCGCCGCAAAAGCGCGAACTTCGGCCAGCATGAGTTCGACATCATCTTTCGAGAAATCTGACCACAAGCCGCAGCTCGCCTTATCCGATACTGTCGCTGCTGTATGCAAACGCTGTTCCACCTGATCGTCGTAAACACCTCGGCTGGCCAGCTCCGCATTCATGATTTCGGCACTCGCCTTGGCCGAGATACTCACGCAATTGGTCGCGCACAGTTTCCGCAGAGCATCCTGGAGCGCATCCCCCACCAGGATCGCCGCGCTCTGATGTCGCCCTGTCTCCAGGTGCTTCTCCGCTTCTGATAGAAAATCGAG